>NZ_JBJXVK010000006.1:0-203365 GCF_046159765.1 Pectobacterium artocarpous | reverse complement strand
CTGTTGGAGTGAACATATCAAAAACAGGCAATTACACAATTTAAATTACAGTCTCGCGCAATCGTTTACGTCGCGGTCACATTGATTGCGACGTTTTTGGGTTATTCCATTTTGTGTCCCTATTTCTTAGTCCTTTCCTGATTTATTCCTCATCTTTCTCTTTCTTACATCATGGTGGTACATCGTAGTGCATCACTGCTCGTTTTCGGCGCATTGGTTTCGAGAATGGTATCGCAAAACGTCTGTATCAACTTTTCCTAATCCGTAGGGAATGTATTTTTAATTATTACTAAACAACATCTTATTTGATTTCTTTCCCTTCATTCTATTTTTGTGATTTTTTGGATCGTTTTCTGCATTAATTCCGTTGCTGTGTTTTATGGTTCGTTATAACGGAATTGGGGTGAATTATGTTCAATTTAACACGTTTGATGATAAGAAAAAGCCGGGGATTAGTTATTTTTGCTGCGATCTCAGGTTTTGCGATGCAGGCACAGGCAACAAAATTAGATGATGTGCTGAAACGCGGTTATGTCGTTGTTGGTACTGGGAGCACTAATGCGCCTTGGGGATTTCTGGGTGCAGATGGTTCGTTACAAGGATTTGATATTGATATCGCACGTATTATCGCTAAAGGATTGTTTAACGATGCCACCAAAGTTCGATTTGTGCAGCAATCGTCAGATGCCCGAGTACCGAATCTGCTGACAGATAAGGTTGATCTGACTTGTCAGGCTATGACGGTTACGGCTCAACGAGCACAGCAGGTAGCGTTTACGATCCCTTATTATCGGGAAGGGGTATCGTTGTTATTGCTGGCAAACAGCAAATATCAACAGATAGGCGACATGAACACGGCAGGTGACGCAGTTAATGTCGCGGTGTTGCAGAATGTTTACGCCGAAGAATTAGTACATCAAGCGTTGCCGAAAGCAAAAGTCTCGCAATATGAGAGTGTTGATCTGTTGTATCAGGCACTGAATTCAGGGAGAGCCGATGCCGTCGCGACGGATCAATCCTCTGCCAAATGGTTAATGGTACAAACGCCGGGACGTTACCATTCGCCCGATTATGCCTGGAGCCCTCAGTCATATTCCTGCGCAATGAAGCGTGGAGATCAGGATTGGCTTAATTTTGTGAATACTGCACTGCATGAAGCTATGGCCGGTGTGGATTTTACGGATTACGCCACTGCCTATAAAAAGTGGTTTGGTGCAACGCTCAACACACCGCAGATCGGTTTTCCTGTTGAGTACAAATAGCGACACCATGCCAGACGAATATCGTCGTCTGGCATATTGAGGCCACGTTATGACTTATCAGCTTAATTTCTATTCTGTGTGGCAAAACGCCGATTTATTACTGTCTGGATTGGGGATGGGAATTGGATTAGCGCTCATCTCTATCGCTATTGGCTGTGGCGTTGGGTTAGTGTCCGCATTTTGCATGTTATCGAGCAATGCATTTTTGCGATGGGTAGCGAAGTTGTATGTCACCGTTGTCAGAAATCTTCCCATTTTGATTTTAATTTTGATGATTTATTTCGCGCTTCCCAGTTTAGGGATTCGCCTGGATCAATTGGGGTCATTTATCGTTACGTTGTCATTATATGCAGGGGCGTATTTGACGGAAGTATTCCGTGCGGGGCTATTGGGTATTCCCAAAGGTCAGCGGGAAGCCGGGCAGGCTATTGGACTCACAGAATGGCAAATAAAATGCAACATCATCATTCCGATCATGTTTCGCAATGTACTGCCATCACTTAGCAATAACTTTATTTCTTTGTTTAAAGATACTTCACTAGCCGCGACTATCGCCGTACCGGAACTCACGTACTACGCGCGAAAAATTAACCTGGAAAGTTATCGCGTAGTCGAAACCTGGTTAGTGACCAGCCTGCTGTATATCGCGACCTGCTACTTGATGGCTGCGCTATTGCGAGCGTTTGAACGTCGGCTAGCGCTTGTTCGTTAAGGAGGAAAAATGAACGATCCTTTCAACTGGTGGTATCAGCTTTGGCAAGCCAGAAGTACTTTATCACAAGGATTTGTCGTGACATTGTCCAGCTCGATATTAGCCATTTTGCTGGGGACATTGTTAGGTGTTTTGATCGGCCTGATGTTGTGTTATGGACGTCGGTCAGTGAATTGGGTTTTTCGCTTTTATATTGATGTAATTCGTGGGACGCCTGTGTTGGTGTTGGTTCTGGCTTGCTTTTATATTGCTCCAGCGATGGGATGGCCGATTGGCGCATTTGAAGCAGGGGTGTTGGCACTTGCCATGTTTTGTAGCTCTCATGTGTCGGAAATCATACGTGGTGCGTTGCAGGCTGTACCGAAAGGGCAGAGTGAAGCTGCGAAAGCAATTGGTTTAACGTTTTATCAGGAGCTTTGCTATGTCCAATTGCCGCAAGCTATGCGCCAGATCCTACCTACCTGGGTTAATTCCGCTACGGAAATCGTCAAAGCGTCAACCCTGTTATCTGTCATTGGGGTGGCGGATCTCTTACTCAGTTCGCAACAAGTGATTGCCAGAACGTTTATGACGATACCGTTCTATGCCTTTGCCGGTTTGCTGTTTTTCATCATTAATTTTTCGATAGAAAAATGCGGCCACTATTTGGAAAAGAAAGTGAGATTACCATGAGTTCGAACCAGTATTCGCAGGCGCAATCCCCATTATTAGCGATTAAAGAATTACACAAACATTATGGGCAGTTAGAGGTTCTAAAAGGCATCGATCTCACATTATCCCGTGGTGATGTCGTTACATTAATTGGTTCGAGTGGTTCGGGAAAGACAACGTTGTTGCGTTGCGTGAATCTGCTTGAAACCTTCCAGCAAGGGGAAATTACACTCAATGGTGAACCTATCGGTTATTACCAGCGGCAGCAACAACGGATTCGTCACCCGGAGAAAGTGATTGCGCAACATCGTGCGATGACAGGGATGGCGTTCCAGCAGTTCAATCTTTTCCCGCATTTGACCGCATTAAAAAACGTGACGTTGGGGTTGCTGAAAGTAAAAAAAATGACAAAAGACGAAGCGGTGGCGACGGCGGAACACTGGTTGGAACGTGTTGGTCTATTAGCTCGTCGTGATCACTATCCAGGACAGCTTTCTGGTGGTCAGCAACAGCGTGTGGCGATAGCACGCGCGATCGCGATGAACCCGAGCCTGATGTTGTTTGATGAAGTCACTTCTGCGTTGGATCCCGAATTAGTAGGGGAAGTCTTAGCGGTTATTAAGAGTCTGGCGGAAGACGGAATGACGATGCTACTGGTTACACATGAAATGCGCTTCGCTTATGAAGTCTCTGATTGTATTGTTTTTATGAATCAGGGAAAAATAGAGGAAGAAGGTCCGCCGGCCCAACTATTTCATCATCCTGCATCATCCCGTTTGGCCGAATTTATTAAACATTCGCATTTTTAATAGCGAAAATGACAACGAAAGAGGAATAACGATATGAGTATTACCCGTTATGGTGCAGGTGAGCGTGGTGCAGGTGGGCAGCCATTACCGTTTGCCCGTGCCGTTGAAGCGAATGGCTGGTTGTATGTTTCTGGTCAGGTTGCGATGGAAAATGGCGAAATTATTGATGGCGGTATCATCGCGCAAACGCATAAGACCATGCAGAACGTGATCGCTATTCTGCAAGAAGCGGGTTACGGGTTGGAGCATGTTGTCAGGATCGGGGTATGGCTGGACGATCCACGGGATTTTTGGAGTTTTAACAAGATTTTTGCGGAATATTTTTCCGATCATGCGCCAGCACGTGCCTGTGTGCAATCTAGCATGATGGTGGATTGTAAAGTCGAAATCGACTGTATAGCTTATAAAGTGGCATAACTGGGAGGCAACCTGATTAAGGGAGAGCAGTATGGCGGTTCCTGAGATAAAACGGCGAACGCGTGGGTTGGATCGGGCCTTTGACATTATGGATTATCTGAAAACGCAGCGTAAACCGATGCGTCCACATGACATTGCAAAAGGCATTGACGCTCCAAAATCAACGGTTTATGAGATAATTTCCTTGCTGCAAGAACGAAAAATTCTGGAAAGCGTGGGACATGATGGTTTGGTTTATCTCGGAAGAGAACTCTATTTCCTTGGGCAAGCACATCTCAGCCATTTTGATTTCACGCGTGAAGCTGATGGTTTTCTTGAGCAGATTGTTGAACAAACGCATGAAACGGCACAAATGTGTTTGCTTAATGGTCGTAAGTACAACGTGGCATTAATGCGTGAAGGTGAACGGGCTTTCCGTATTTCCTCCGAGATTGGGGAAGCGATCCCTATTCCATGGACGGCCTCAGGAAGGCTGCTGCTTGGACATCTGAGCGATGACGACATTCTTGCGCTGGTTCCCCCTGATGATTTCATTCTGCCAGATGGCAAACGGCTATCCGTTGACACTTTTATTCAGGAGATTCGGCAGTCCCACCGGGAAGGCTTTTTCTCTTTTGATAGCATTGCGGATACCTATACGCATTGTTTTGCTGCCGGCATTTACAACACACAGGGGCACTGTATTGCAACATTTTGTATTGTGGCGCCGCGTGGCGATGCGTATGCCAATCATCATACCTATCGTCAGGTATTAACCGTGTGCGCGCGGTCGATGGAACAACGTTTATCAGGCCAACAAGGCAGATAACGAGGAGCAGATAATTATGGCATACGTTAATAAGGGCGCAACGCGAGTAGGGGACAACGTGATGACTCAGGTCAGTTTACCTGCGCTGGTGCTACACCAGAAAGCGTTAGAGCATAATTTACGCTGGATGCAAAATTATGCGGATGCACATCGGGCACTATTAGCCCCACACGGTAAAACGACCATGACTCCCGCGCTATTTCAACGTCAGTTAAAACAGGGGGCATGGGGAATCACGCTGGCGACGGCAGTGCAAAGCTCAGTCGCTTATGATCATGGCGTCAGACGTATTTTGATGGCAAACCAGTTAGTTGGTGAGCCGAACATGGCTATTATCGCGGGATTGTTGAGGCAGGGGGGATTGGAGTTCCATTGTTTGGTGGAAAACCCCGACAACGTTCGGGCGCTTGCTCGATATTTCTCTGCCCAAGACCTACAGCTAAACGTCATGCTTGAAATTGGGGTGGCGCAAGGGCGCTGTGGATGCCGGACGCCGGAACAGATAGCGGCGGTGTTGGCCGCGATTAAGGATTCACCTGCATTAGCTTTAACGGGAATTGAAGGCTATGAAGGCGTGATCCACGGTGATCAGCCTGATCGTGATATTCAGCAATTTGCTGCTTATCTGGTTGAAACGGCGGTATTGTTACAGAAGCAAGGCTTGTTTGATATCCCTCGGCCGTATGTTACGGCATCCGGTTCTGCCTGGTATGACGTGATAGCAGAAGCGTTTGCTCATTTACAGACGAGTACACTATTTACTCCCTTACTGCGGCCTGGTTGCTATCTGGTGCATGATCATGGTTTATACAAGAATGCACAATTGGGGGTATTACAGCGTCATTCTGATATGGTAACGGCTCTGCAACCCGCCATGGAAGTTTGGGCACAAGTGCAATCGTTGCCTGAATCGGGTTGTGCGATTATTGCATTAGGGAAGCGTGACATCGCGTTTGATGCTGGATACCCCGAGCCTTTACGCCATTATTCGGCTGGAACAACATCACCGGAGCCTCAGATATTGGATGAGTCATATAGGGTTACGGCAATGATGGATCAGCATGCCTTTTTGCATATTCCCGATACACATGCGCTACAGGTCGGCGATATTATCGCGTTTGGGGCATCTCATCCTTGTTTGACGTTTGATAAATGGCGTCAAGTGAGTCTGGTCGATGATGCCTTGAATGTGGTTGAGGTTATGCCGACGTACTTTTGATATATGCATCGGTTTGTCTCGCATGACCCACTGAAACGTGGGCCATGTTGTTACTCTGCGCCTTCCTACCGCATTGATGAATACCACATTCCTTTTGACCTGGATGCTATGATTAACCATCTCTCAGCGTCATAATTAGTTCTCTTTTGATCCATGAGCAAGGAACCTCATGACTTATCTCGATCCCACATTGTTAATTCTGCTCGTTCTGGCGGGACTGGGTATCATTAGCCACAATATGACGGTCACGCTGGCGATTCTGGTTTTGCTGGCGATACGTATCACGCCTTTAAACAGCTATTTCCCGTGGGTAGAAAAATACGGCCTGAGCATCGGTATCGTTATTCTGACTATTGGCGTGATGGCACCGATTGCCAGCGGAAAAATTACCGCCAGTGAAGTGATGCATTCCTTCCTGCATTGGAAATCTCTGCTAGCGATTCTCATTGGTGTCGTTGTGTCCTGGCTTGGTGGACGCGGTGTTTCGCTGATGAGCAACCAGCCCTCCGTTGTGGCAGGGCTGCTGGTGGGGACGGTCATGGGCGTGGCGCTGTTTCGCGGCGTTCCCGTCGGGCCATTGATCGCCGCCGGGCTGCTTTCGCTGTTGATCGGCAAGACTTGATTTATTCGGCGTGTGTGATGATGTGGCGTGATTTTCTCTCCAGCCAACACCAGCAGCAGCGCTATGGTATCAGGCGACTGCTGGTTCTGAGCGGTGAAGCGGGCTGGAGTGAAGAGCTGGCGTTGGCGTTCAGCCGTCACTTGTCCGGTGACTGGCTGTGGATCGGCGAATCCGCGCCTGATTCCGTCACCTCGCTGCTAGCCAGTCGAGTGCGGACGCTGCTGGGACGGGAGTTTCTCCATGCAGTGTTTGATGCGCGCAACGGCGTGGACGTCGAAGCGCTGGCGATGCTGTCAGGCACGCTACAGGTCGGTAGCTGGCTGATTATGCTGGTGCCGCCGTGGCACACATGGCCGACCTTGCCGGATGAAGACAGCCTGCGCTGGAGCGAACAAGCACAGCCGATTGCCACCCCATACTTTATCCAGCATTTTCAGCGCCAGCTGTTGGCCGATGAGGACGTGGTGCTCTGGCATCAGGGCCAGGAAGCCGTCATTCGGCCACTGGCCCTGCGATCGGACTGGCAGCCTGCGAACGGTGAACCGACCGCGCGACAGCAGTGCATTCTCCATGAGCTAATCGCCGCTGAGTCTGGTGTATTGGTGGTTACCGCCCCGCGCGGACGCGGGAAATCGGCGCTGGCGGGAATGCTGACTCAGCGGTGTCGCGGTGCTTGCTGGATTACGGCTCCTTCTCGCGCCGCGGCGGATATTCTGCAACAGCACGCGCGAGCCGATGCGCAGTTTTGGGCTCCGGATGCGTTACTGGAGCACTGTCGCCTTCATGGCGCGCCTGAGATCGACTGGTTGCTGATTGATGAAGCCGCGGCGATTCCGTCTTCTGTGCTTTCCGCGTTGTTGCCGTATTTCTCCCGTATTCTGATGACCACGACGGTGCAGGGGTATGAAGGTACCGGACGGGGATTTCTTCTCAAGTTTTGTGCGACGTTACCACAGTGGCAGGCATTTACGCTGGACGAGCCTCTGCGCTGGGCTGTTAACGATCCACTGGAACGGGTGTTGGATCAGGCGTTGCTCTTCAACGAACCCGACGCGTTTCATTCTCCGTCGCCGCCCACTCTGCCTCTTTCACCTTCTGCGCTGGACAGACGAATCGAATATGCTGATGACTGGCTAACGCACCCTGAGCGTCTGGCATGGTGTTACGCGCTATTGTGTAGTGCGCATTACCGTACGTCACCGCTGGATTTGCGCCGCCTGATGGATGCACCGGGTATGCATATTGCCAGCGCACAGGTGGCGGGCAATATTTGTGGCGTGTTGTGGTTGGTGGAGGAAGGAGGTCTATCCGCTTCATTGGCTCATGAAGTATGGGCCGGACGGCGACGACCACGTGGCAATCTGGTGGCGCAGTCGCTAGCGGCTCACGCCGGCTTGTGGCATGCGCCGATGTTGCGCGCGCGTCGCGTGAGTCGGATAGCGGTGGCATCGTCATACCGCCGACAGGGGATTGGCCGGGGGCTCATCGCAGACCAGATACGCAAGGCGCAACAGCAAGCGCTGGATTATCTGTCGGTCAGCTTCGGCTATCAGCCAGAACTCTGGGCGTTCTGGCAGTCATGTGGTTTTCAACTGGTGCGCATTGGCAGCCATCTTGAAGCCAGCAGCGGCTGTTACAGTGCGATGGCGATATTGCCGCTGAGTAAGGCTGGGCATAAGTTGGTGGAGCAGGGAAGCCGACAGTTGGCACGTGACTGGCATTGGTTGCAGCATCTGATTCCGCTGCATCTTGCGCTGCCGCAGACAGAACAGATTGCGCTGAATACAGAAAATATTGAGCTGAGTGAAGGCGACTGGCGTGAGTTGGCGGGATTTGCGTTTGCGCATCGACCGATGGAAGCCAGCTTCGCCGCGCTTTGCCGCCTGTTGATTCACTCCGCATTGCCGCTGCCTGCGCTACGCCTGCTGGCGGAAAAACCGGGAGAGGGTGAACGGTTAGCGACGGCGCTGGGGTTGACCGGCAAGAGAGCGCTCCTGAAATGCTGGCGCGAAGAGGCTGCCACTGCACTGCTCGATCTTGATGTGCAGCGGTGTGAGCACTGGCGGCAGTGGGGGCGTTCTGTTAACCAGACGGTGGATGTGCCTCATCCTTGAGTCGCTGGCGATGGCGTTAGCTCAGCTGTGATTTGCAGATTGGCGCACGGCGAAGCAATTCCCATAGCGTTATGATTTTCTTTTAATGAAACATGTTCTTTTAACGAAATAGCGGCGCCGCCCTCGTCATTGTCGTGTCCCTGTACTTATTGCGAATGGAGAACCGCCTCCCCAAAAAACAGGGATTCGGAAAGTCAGACTGTGGTTAATGAAGGGGCGCTATTCTGGTGAATACACCTCATTTGCATGAACGTCGGTTTCTGGTAGAAAAGCATCTCCGTCCCCTTCACTACTCTTTGTGCAATAACCACAGAAAAGTGACGGTGAGAGACCGATTATTTTTGTTGACTCAGGATAAGCCGATGCTGGAATTACGCCCTAATTGTGAGCACTGTGACTGTGATTTGCCGCCGGATACCGAAACGTATATCTGTTCTTATGAATGCACGTTCTGTTCAGACTGTGCGAATGCCGTATTTCATCATGCGTGCCCGAACTGCGGCGGTGAACTGGTTAAACGGCCGGTGCGCCCAGCACGCTGTCTGGTTAACGATCCAGCCTCAACGATTCGCATCGTCAAGCCGCACTGACAGGGAGATCGCTCCCTTTGTCGTTGCAAAAAATGGAACATCTCGTTCAGTAATTCCCGATTTCTCCTGTCAGCACGCGGCGTATAGTGAGAATTAACCGTATCTTATGACGAATAGCGGCAGATAGTGCGTTTGGCGCATGCCTCAGGAGAAAAAGATGAATCAAGACTATGTTGTTGTTCAGCAACCCACGGAAGCGAATCGATTAATCCTGCTGTTTCATGGTGTGGGGGATACCGCAGCCGGTATGGCACAGATTGGGCGCTATTTTGCTACCGCATTGCCGCAGGCGAGGGTGATCAGCATTGCCGGGCCATTTAGCACCGGCTATGGCGACGGGCGTCAGTGGTTCTCTGTGCAGGGCGTCACAGAAGAGAATCGGCTATCCCGTATTGAGGCAAACCTGCCGCGCTTTGTTGATACCGTGCGCCACTGGCAGGAACAAAGTGGCATTAGCGCGGAAAACACTGTGCTGGTGGGCTTCTCGCAGGGCAGCATTATGTCGCTGGAAGCGTTGAAGTTAGGGGGCTCGCTGGCCGGGCACATTATCGCGTTCAGCGGCCGCTTTGCGGTATTGCCAGAAAACGCCTTTGCTGATGTTGCGGTGCACCTGATTCATGGTGAAGCGGACAGCGTGATTGTCGTTGGGCATGCTCATGCTGCTGCCCAGCGCTTTCAGGAGCTGGGTACATCGTTTACGTTGGATATCGTCCCCGCTGTCGGACACGGCATTGATGAACGGATGTTGAAACAGGCGTTGTCCTACCTCAAATAAACATCTATCCCCGCCATATTTCAAGCGACTTGTGTGTTGGTTTCCTTTAAATATCCGGTCCTTTATGGGCTGGCTTTAAAGGACCAATGCCTTACGCTCTTCAACAGATGAATGTTTTACCACGCTATGGTTTTGTTGAATAAATCGAACTTATAGTGGAAAACAGGATCAGATTATTCCCTTTCATTGATATTGCTTGTCGGTTGGTGCAAACCCATGATGCTGCTGTTGGTTAAATCAAGTCTTATGCCACGGGATATAAAGGGAAGATTGTGCTGGCGGTGCTGACGTTATTCCCGTTCCAGCACTAAAGATATCGCGATTATTCCATTCCGGGATTTATCGCTACAGCGCGGTATCTACCGGGTGACAGATCGGGAGCGTCAGCTTTCGGTGTGTGCGAAAGCGTTTTATGATTTTCTTCTGGAGCGGGCGGAAAGTTTTGTTCCCGCTGCGTGAGAATCCAAACCGCCCGCAGCATGAGGCTTAGCTCGCGTGCAGGTGGTTTGTCGAAAACCGCTTTTAGGGGTTTTTCTTCGGCCAGTCGTCGTCTTCATCGTCCCATTTATCGTTGTTGTCACGATGCGGGGGCAATTTGGGTTTGTTGAGCAGAAAACGTGTATGGTCAACGTTGCGCAATTCTTTGATGCCGTTAATCAGCATGCCTATCAGGATAATCAGGATTATCCACCAGTAATCAGCCAGCCATGCCATGCTTACGCCTCATCAACATTATGTATATAACGGGTAAACAGCTGCGACAAGTTCTGGCAAAGCCAGTGGTAGCCTGCAATGTCTTCATCTTGCCAGGCGGCAAGGATGAGTTCCGGTGTAAGTTGCTCTTCCGCATACTGTGCTAATGGATAATAGCTGATATGCCAGGGTTCGACTGCGACACCGCCGAGATCGTGCGCATAAGGCCGATAAAAACCGTATTCATGCATGTGCGCGCTCAGCCATGCATTCAGTGAGGCAAAGTAACCGCCTTCTGCATATTCCCAAGGTTCTAACTGGAGCGAGCTGTCGGCGGGTAATAAATCGGGATCGTAGATATCGAGATCGCTGCCCCAGTGGTGACGGCTGGAGCCGGGCATGGCGGACCAACGCAGAATCGCTTCACATCGCTCGCCTTCATTCAAAGACGACACATCCAGCGGCTGGCTGTTGGCATCCATGATGGGGCGTTCACCGAGAAATTTGCCATTCCAGATCTGACGCTGGCGTTCGAAATCACGAAACGTACTGGCGGGCTGTAGGTTAAATCCCGCCGTTTTTGCAGCCTGCTGTAGTGCCAGAAACGCCGTTACCGCCTCTGGCTGAAGGCGATGGCGACCGTCTAAAGCGACCAGATGCTGGTCGCTTTTACCGGTTAACATAGCTGACGTCATCATGCGATGAGCTGCTCCATAATGCGCTGGTACATACGGCTTAGCAGCTGTAGGTCTGCCGCGCTGACGCATTCGTCCACTTTATGGATCGTGGCATTGACGGGGCCGAGTTCAACCACCTGTGCGCCCATGCGAGCGATGAAGCGGCCATCGGAGGTGCCGCCATTGGTCAGCAACTCTGGAGTCACCTCGTTGTAATGCTCGACGGCATTCACCACTGCATCAACCAGTTCACCGCGTGCGGTCAGGAACGGCTGGCCGGAGAGTTTCCAGTCGATGGTGTAATTCAATTGGTGGCGATCCAACAATTCCGCGACGCGCTGCTGAATTAGCGTATCCGTTAATTCGGTGCTGAAACGGAAATTGAACTGTACAAACAGTTCGCCAGGGATGACGTTGTTGCTGCCGGTACCAGCCTGAATATTGGCAATCTGCATCGTGGTTGGCGGGAAGAAATCGTTGCCTCGATCCCACTCGGTGGCAATCAACTCGTTAAGCGCTGGTGCAGCACGATGAACAGGGTTGTCCGCCAGATGAGGGTAGGCTACATGGCCTTGCACGCCGTGTACGTGTAGATTCGCGGTGATAGATCCCCGACGACCATTTTTTACCACATCGCCCACGACATGCGTACTGGACGGCTCGCCGACCAGACAGTAGTCCAACCGCTCGTTGCGTGCCATCAGCGCGTCGACCACTTTTACCGTGCCGTTAACGGCGCTGGCTTCTTCGTCCGACGTAATCAGGAATGCGATACGCCCTTGGTGGTTAGGGTGTGCGGCGACGAAGCGCTCGGCGGCAACCACCATCGCAGCCAGTGAACCTTTCATGTCCGCCGCGCCGCGACCATATAGCATGCCATCGCGAATGATCGGCTCAAACGGTGGATGTTGCCACTGCCTTTCATCCCCGCAGGGAACCACGTCGGTGTGTCCGGCAAAGGCCAGCGTTTTTCCCTTGCCGCGCCATGCCCAGAAATTTTGGGTATCACCAAAATCCATTGCTTCGACGGTAAAACCAATCGCTGTCAGGCGTTCAATCATGAGTGTCTGGCAGCCCTCGTCGTTCGGGCTGAGGGAAGGGCGTTTAATTAACTGTTGAGCAAGCTCTATGATTGGGCAAGACACGTTATTGGTTCTCCGCAATAAATTTTTGGTAGCTGTCGATACTAAATCCAAGCAGCGCATTACCGTTATCGGCAATCAGCAACGGCCGTTTAATCACCGCCGGCTGTTCCAGCATCAGGCTTTTAGCGGCCTCTGCGCTGTCGTGAGTATCGCTGTTGATTAATTCACGCAGTTCCTCACTGAGCTTACGCCAGGTTGTTCCGCGTGTATTGAGTAAGGCCTGAAACCCCAGTTGGTCGGTAAAACGCTGTAGCTGCTGTTCATCCAGACCGTCGGCACGGTAATCATGGAAGCGATACGCCACCTGTTGATCTTCCAGCCAGCGGCGCGCTTTCTTTATGGTGTCACAGTTTTTGATGCCGTACATGGTTAGCGCCATAGGGGTAAAATCCTTTCTGCTTATTGGGTTGCATGACGATCGCTGTTATGGACAGCACGGCTCGACGGGGCCTAATCGTACGATAGCCCAGCATGCCGAAAAAAGGTGAGGAGATCTACTGTGAACGGTGTAGCAGAAATAGGTGGTAGTACACTTTTATACTTTCATAATACTTTTACCTGATTAAAACGTGTGCATATAATGCATCGTCGTTAATCACCAAGAGGTTCGCATGGTAGAAGTAGAAGTGAGTACTTGGAAAGATTTTATTGAAGCAATGTTACGTAAATAATAACGAGAAGTACTGTTAGTCATTGCATGCCAGGAATAAAATCATACGAATAAGCAGTATTGAGTCGCTCAATACTGCTTTTTTCTATGTTAAAAGGGGAAACCTGAGTAAATAAAAGAGGGTATTACTCAGCTTGCAAGTGAATTTCATTTTATTCAATTAATTCATATGTATGGGAGGTTAAGCGCAAATTTCGCAGCGGCAATCGCGTGAAGCTTGCTGGTGTCAAAAAGAGGAACTGACGCATCTTGAGCACTGACTAATAGCGGGATTTCCGTACAGCCCAGAATGATGCCTTCCGCGCCTTGTTGTTCAAGTTGCTGAATAATTTCCCGATAGGCTTGCCGCGATGTGTCGTTAATGTTCCCCAGACACAGTTCGTCGTAAATGATGCGATTAACGACTTTTTTCCCCGCATTATCGGGAACCATCACCTCCACGCCAAATCGTTCCTGAATGCGTTGGCGATAGAAATCCTGCTCCATGGTGTAGCGGGTCCCCAGTAAACCAACTTTCTTTAATCCGTGCTGTTTCAGGCTGGTACCGGTGGCATCGGCAATGTGCAAAAGAGGAAGCTTGCAGGCATGTTCAACGTCATCGGCCACTTTATGCATGGTGTTGGTACAGATGACGATAGCATCCGCTCCCGCCTGACGTAATCCCACCGCGATATCGCCGAGTGCGGTAGCGGCCTGTTCCCAATCACCTTGTGCCTGCAACCGTTCGATCTCGTGGAAATCGACGCTGTGCAGGATGATTTTGGCGGAGTGCAGGCCGCCAAGTTGGCCTTTCACATACTCGTTGATCATGCGGTAATACGGGATGGTGGATTCCCAACTCATTCCCCCGATCAGACCCAGCGTTTTGCTTATCATGATGCCTTCCTTCGATATCATAAAAAGTGATGAATTGGCCAGAACCGAGCTCTCTGCGTTCTGCATCGGGTTATAATAGGGGGAGCAAGGTCGTCCGGTATACATTTTTAGCGATTTTTATCACTTTTTATCCAACTTCAACTGGACAAAAGGCCAATCTATTGTTGTACTGTACCTGACACAGATTTTGTGTCTTTCATTCATGTAAAGGTAAGTTTGATGTCTAAGATTAAAGGTAGTGTTAAGTGGTTTAATGAGTCCAAAGGCTTCGGTTTCATTACTCCTGAAGATGGTAGCAAAGATGTGTTCGTACACTTCTCTGCCATCCAGAGCAATGGTTTCAAAACTCTGGCTGAAGGTCAGCGTGTAGAGTTCGAAATCACTGACGGTGCCAAAGGTCCTTCTGCTGCTAACGTTAACGCTATTTAATTATACCGATTTCGTGAAAAACCCGCCTAACGGCGGGTTTTTTTTACTTTAATTTCCACGTGCTATCATTTTTCACGAGATATCAGTGTGTTGTCACCCACGTGACCAGAGTAAACGCCAGCGCAGTCATCAGTAACGACCCCGCCAGATTCAACAGTACGTGCAATCCCGCCGCGGCCAGCTGTCCACTTTGCAGAAACATGACAACCTCTGCGGAAAAGGTAGAAAACGTCGTTAAGCCGCCGCATAGCCCGGTGGTAATCAACATTTTCCAGTCCTGATCGAGATGGGGATGGCGCAGGAAGAAAGCGAGTGCGCCGCCAATCACAAAGGCGCCAATCAAGTTGGCAAGTAAGGTGCCCAGCGGCAGCGTTGGATACAGATGATTAAACTTCATTCCGAGCTGCCAGCGTGCCACGCTGCCGACTCCGCCACCAATAAATACCGCGAGTAATGTACTAAACATAGAAACCTTTCCTGGATTATTTGTGCTTAGGGCGTTTTTGCAATCTCGAAGAGTATCGTGCAGGACGCTACGCCCTCTCTGCGAGGTGGACGTAGACATCATTAGCCAAGTGGCGGTTGTACCCTGTGGTTCAGTCTGCCAGTGTTTTTACTGGTATTAGGGTAGGGAGGAATGTCATCTCCGCTTTGGAATGAAAAGTTTACGTCGTCGGACGGTTTTTTTGTAGTGATGCCGAGGGAAAAGTTGTAAAGCAATCTGAATGCGTGTGAAAGCGCTTTTTCCGCGTCTTACTTTGTTACAGATGGCGATGGTATCGTGTTACGTAAGGTTTTACATAGAAGGCACAGGATAAAAAGCATTGCTTCGACAAGAATAGTCTCGTTTGCTGGCGTCTCCAGCCTCTGTAAATCAGGTAGGTTTGTATGGAAGGTATCAGTATTGCCAAACTGTTGGTGATTGGCGCATTAATCATCCTGCTGTTCGGTACGAATAAACTTCGTAGCTTAGGCGGTGATTTGGGGGCGGCGATTAAAGGCTTCAAAAAGGCGATGAATGACGATCAACCCGCGAGGGCGGATGATACGACTGCGCTGCATGATTCATCTCGTAAAGAATCCTGATTGCCCCTCACACAGCAAAACGGACGGCTATTGCCGTCCGTTTTTTATCCCACATAAAAAATGTGTAAAAAACTATGTGCGCTTATTTTACTTCGATTCCCTTTGCCTGTAGGTCGGCATGGTAGGACGAGCGAACAAACGGGCCGCAGGCAGCATGAGTAAAGCCCATCGCCATCGCTTCGGCTTTCATCTCATCAAATTCATCCGGGCTGACGTAACGCTGTACTGGCAGGTGATGGCGGCTAGGCTGTAAATATTGTCCCAGCGTCAGCATCGTCACCCCGTGGCGGCGCAGGTCGCGCATGACTTCCACGATTTCCGCATTGGTTTCCCCTAATCCAACCATCAGGCCAGATTTGGTCGGAATATCCGGGTGCGCGTTTTTGAAGTTCTCCAGCAGCTTCAGTGACCACTCATAGTTCGCGCCAGGGCGAACCTGACGATAAACGCGCGGTACGTTTTCCAGATTGTGGTTGAACACATCCGGCGGCGTGGCGGTCAGGATCTCTAACGCGCGATCCATACGACCGCGGAAGTCTGGCACCAGCGTTTCGATGCGGATATTCGGGTTCTTGCGACGGATAGCGCTAATACAGTCTGCAAAGTGCTGAGCGCCGCCATCGCGCAGGTCATCACGGTCAACCGAGGTGATGACCACATAGCGCAAGCCCATGTCATGGATGGTCTGTGCCAGTTTTTCGGGCTCATTAGCATCCGGCGTAAGCGGGCGGCCGTGGGCAACGTCACAGAACGGGCAGCGACGCGTACAGATGGCGCCCAGAATCATGAAAGTCGCGGTGCCGTGGTTAAAACACTCTGCCAGATTCGGACAGGACGCTTCTTCGCAAACTGAGTGCAACCCGTTTTTGCGCATGGCTGCTTTGATTCCCTGAATACGGCTCGAATCTGCCGGAAGTTTAATCTTCATCCATTCAGGTTTGCGCAGAATCTCTTGGCGTTCGGTAACGACGGTACGTACCGGGATTAGCGCCATCTTATCGGCATCGCGGTATTTGACGCCGCGTTCGATCTGAATCGGTTTACTCATTTTTGCGTAAGTTCCAGTTCTGAATCGTTTCTTTAAATTTGTTATCCAAATTCAAAGGATTATGTTTTTGATTAAACTTTTTTTTAAAAAACTCTAAAAATTATATCATCTTGCCAAACCACAATCAGCTTTTGCGCGATCAAAATGAATAAATTATGTGAATAAAATGTAATTTATCGAGATAGTTTCGCCTAACTGGTTGATTCTAATAGACAGGATGAAACACGTTAACCAGGAAGCGGCTCGCCCTGTACGTCCAGATTCCACGGAATAAACTCGGGTGCGGAATAGCCAACTCGCTGTAAAAAGGTGTTCACCAGTACGGGGACGGTGTCATCCAATGTGACGCCCGGCACCAGATCGCTGATTTGCGTCATTTCCATACCGGCGTAACCACACGGGTTGATACGTAGGAAAGGAGAGAGATCCATCGCGATATTGAGCGCCAGTCCGTGGAATGAGCAGCCTTTGCGAATGCGCAGTCCCAGCGAACAGATTTTACGCTCACCCACATAGACGCCGGGCGCATCAGGGCGCGCATGGGCTTCGATCTGGAAATGTACCAATGTACCAATCACAGTATCTTCTATCGCGGTCACAAGCTGGCGAACGCCGAGCTTGCGACGCTTCAGATCAATCAACACGTACATGACCTGCTGACCGGGGCCGTGATAGGTCACCTGACCGCCTCTGTCGCTCTGAATCACGGGAATGTCACCGGGCATGAGGACATGCTCAGCTTTGCCCGCCTGACCCTGCGTGAATACGCGAGGATGCTGAACCAGCCAGAGTTCGTCTGGGGTATTCTCATCACGTCGGTCGGTAAAATTATGCATCGCCAGAGAGACGGGTTCATACGGCTGTACGTCAAATTGGCGTACGATGATCTTATCCTGTAGCAAGCGTGTCATCTTCAGGTTAAGGAAAGGTGGGAGGATTATAACGGTGGGAGGCCTCAGCGAACAGCATTATGCAAATTATATGGTGCAAAACGTAGGTGGCACCAAACCATGCACGATAAAATTATGTATCACAAAACTATGCTGCTCGCCAATTTTCCTGCTCGTTTTTCTTACTGGCGTCTGTGCCTTACAGAGCTATCCGTTTTATAGAGCTGTTTGTTTTATAAAACCATGCGCACGATATCGATGTTGCCCAGCTCTTCGTACAGCGTTTCCACCTGTTCAATGTGTGTCGCCGTGATGGTGATGGAAACGGAGTGATAATTTCCTTTGCTGCTCGGTTTGATCTGCGGCGTGTAGTCGCCTGGCGCATGACGTTGTACCACTTCAACGACCAGATCGACCAGCTCTGGTTTTGCCTCACCCATGACCTTGTAGGTAAAAACACAGGGAAACTCAAGCAGTTCGTTTAATTTGGTTTTCATTTGCGCTCCAGAAAAGGGAATACATCGGCGTAATGCCGACTGTATTAGCCACGATATAACGACATTATACTAAATACTAAAAAATATAACTCCCGCGTGTGCGGGAGTTATGGGATGCTGTCTATATGGGGGCATTTTAGCCCCAGACAAGGGGGATTAGCCGAACCAGTGGTGGAACATCAGTTTGATGTAGTCGATCATGCGGCCAAAAATTCCGCCTTCTTTCACTTCACTCATGACCACCAGCGGGCGCTGGTCGATGGTTTTGCCATCCAGTTGGAAGTTGATGGAACCCACAACCTGATTTTTCGCTAACGGTGCGTGCAGTTCCGTGTTATCCAGAACATAGCTGGCTTTCAGGTCTTTCATACGGCCACGTGGAATGGTCAGATAGGCATCTTTCTCAACGCCCAAAGCCACGCGGTCGCTGTCGCCAAACCAGACGGGTTCGGAAGCGAATTCTTTGCCTGCTTTCAACGGCGCGACGGTTTCAAAGAAGCGGAAGCCCCAGGTTAGCAGTTTTTTACTTTCTGATTCGCGTCCTTTGGCATTACGTCCACCCAATACCGCCGAAATCAGGCGCATCTGACCTTCTGTTGCCGAGGCGACAAGGTTAAAGCCGGCTGATGAGGTATGGCCTGTTTTGATGCCGTCAACATTCAGGCTGGAATCCCACAGCAAGCCGTTACGGTTAGGCTGGCGAATGTTGTTGAACGTGAATTCTTTCTCTTTATAAGTCGCGTACTCTTCTGGAACATCGCGAATCAGCGCTTGGCCGATTAGAGCCATATCACGTGCGGAACTGAACTGGCCGGGCGCATCCAGACCGTGCACGGTTTCAAAATTGGTATTTTGCAGCCCCAGCGCCTTCACGTAACCGTTCATCAGGTTGACAAAAGCATCCTGGCTGCCGGCAACATAGTCGGCCATGGCGACGCAGGCATCGTTACCGGATTGCAGGATAATACCGCGGTTTAATTGGGAAACAGGAACACGGTCTCCTGGCTTCAGGAACATCAGGGAAGAGCCCTGGAAAGTGGGGTTGCCGGTTGCCCAGGCATCTTTACCGACGGTAACGATGTCGTTCGGGCTGATTTTTCCTGATTTAATGGCCTGACCAATCACGTAGCTGGTCATCATTTTCGTTAAGCTGGCCGGATCGCGGCGCGTGTCGGCATTCATTTCCGCCAACACTTTCCCAGAGTTGTAATCAATCAGGATGTAGGATTCAGCATCGATTTGCGGGACACCGGGGATCATCGTTTTAAGATTGATATCCTCGGCGTAGGCAAAGGAAGAGGCGCTAATGGCGAGCAGTGCGCCAAGCGCAGTACGTTTAGTAAAACGAGACGTGTTTACAGTATTCATGATTGGAACAACAACATCCGTGGGTATGAGTTAAAAAACGAGCCACACTATAGCAGATGGCAAATAGGCAGGCATCAGACATTACGTTACGTGATTTTGCAAAAGGGCGGTATGTTCAATGCCATAGCCGCCGTTTTCGCTGCGTGAGTCTGCCGATTATCCGTTACTAGAGGGTACTGGGTGCGGCGGTAATAAACGACTGCTGCTGAGCTTCGACTGACAAACGTTGTTGAAGTTCAGCAGCTTGCTGACGATTCTGGAATGGCCCCAGTTGGATGCGGTACAGCCCGCCGCTCGCGGTGACGTTTCCAGACACGCGGAAACGTTCGCTCAGGCTGCGCTGCCAGGTTTGCGCACGCTGCTGATCGCTCAGCGCACCGACCTGAACCACATAGCGACCCGTAGCAGACTGTGTCGTTGCGGCGGGCGCGGCAACGGCAGCCGCTGGCGCGACGCTCAGTGGCGCTGTGGATGAGGACAGTGTTGTCGCTGGCGTCACGCTGGACTCAACCACGCCAGCGCGCAGTACGGAAGGCGCTCCCAAAAAACCACCGCTGCTTTGCGGCTGCGCACCTTCTGCTGGCACACTCAGGTTGCTATTACTGATTGGGCGAACGGCGTTGTTCGGCATTGGCGACGTGGTTTCCATCATTGGCGTACCCAGCCCGCTGGCGGCGAAGCTTGGGCGTTCCGGCAGGGCGAAGCTTTGCTTGGCGACGATAGTGCCCACAGTTCCAGGGCCGGAGAGTGTGCCGTCTGGTGCGACGTTGATGAAGTCCACTTTCACTTTGGTATTGTTCGAGATGTTCAGCCGATCGCCTGCGGCTTTCGACAGATCGATAATTCTGCCCGGCGTATACGGCCCGCGATCGTTCACACGCACAACCAGACGGCGACCATTGCTCAGGTTAGTGACGCGGACATAGCTCGGCAGCGGCAGCGTCGGATGGGCGGCGGTTATCGCGTTAGGATCAAACGTTTCGCCGATTGACGTGCGGTTACCGCTGGCTTCTTCGCCGTACCAGGTGGCTAAGCCGGTCTCACTAAAGTTTTGCGGTTCTTTGATAATTTTATAGGTCTTGCCTTTTATAGTGTAGTTTTGCAGCGTCCCCTGATTGTAGGGTTCGTAACGCGGTTCCGCACCGCCGATTTCTTCGACGGGGCCGCTATAAACCTGAGTAACGGGCGGTGCTGGCTGCCGCTGCTCCGTTGTGGTACAAGCAGCAAGCGCCAGAGTTGCTACGCCGATCCAAAGCCAATCCTTACGCATTGCTCACCTCGTGTTATAAATTCTTGGATAGCAGTTTGCGGTGAGTATGTATCGACATGACGATACCGAACCCCGCCATTAAGACGACCAGCGCCGATCCGCCGTAGCTGATTAGCGGTAGCGGCACGCCAACAACGGGAAGTATACCGCTGACCATCCCGATATTGACGAAAACATAGAAAAACAGAATCAGCATCAGCCCGCCGACCATCACCCGACCGAACGAGGTTTGTGCGTTAGCAGCAATGACCAGACCGCGCATGATCATGAACAGATACATCGTGAGCAGAATCAAAACGCCGATTAAGCCAAGCTCTTCTGACAACACGGCAAAAATAAAGTCGGTGTGGCGTTCCGGTAGAAACTCTAACTGAGACTGTGTACCGTGTAGCCAACCTTTTCCTGACAGGCCACCAGAGCCTATCGCAATTTTCGACTGAATAATATGGTATCCGGCGCCAAGCGGATCGCTTTCTGGATCGAGCAGCATCATAACTCTGGCGCGCTGATAATCATGCATCAGGAAAAACCAGAGTATAGGAATAAAAGCGGCGAGTAGCAGGACGGCGATACCAATCAAGCGCCAGCTCATGCCGGCGAGGAAAAGCACAAACAGCCCTGATAACGCGACCAGAATTGAGGTGCCTAAATCCGGCTGTGCGGCAACCAACAGCGTAGGGACAAAAATCAGCACCAGCGCGATTGCCGTATTTTTTAGCGACGGAGGGCACATATCACGGTTGATGAAACGGGCAACCATTAGCGGTACGGCGATCTTGGCAATTTCCGACGGCTGGAAACGGATAAAGCCTAGATCCAGCCAACGCTGTGCGCCTTTACTAATCTGCCCGAAAATATCCACGATAAGCAGTAAAATCACGCAAAAGACGTAGAGATAAGGGGCCCAGCCCTCATACACGCGCGGAGGAATTTGCGCCATCACGATCATCACCGTAAACCCCAGCACGATTTGAACGACTTTTCGCTCCATCATACCGATGTCTTGCCCGCTGGCGCTCCATAAGACAAATAGGCTATAGCCCAGCAGCGCCAGGATGCAGAGAAGAAACGGGAGATCGATATGGATTTTCGCCCAGAACGATCCCTTTTGTTGGCTATCGGTCATGACTGTCTGTTACTCACTCTCGCTACCCGGTGGCGCAGGGGGCGCACTGGGTAAATCAGTATTGTTATCACCCAGCAGGATATGATCAAGGATCTGGCGGGTGATAGTGCCGACGGTTGGGCCTGCGCCGCCGTTTTCCAGAATGATCGATACCGCGACTTTAGGATTTTTGTACGGAGCAAAGGCGACCATTAATTTATGGTCACGCAGATGTTCTGCGATCTTATGCGCATTATAGGTTTCGTTTTCTTTCAGGCCGAAGACCTGCGCCGTACCGGATTTTGCCGCAATTTTATAAGGCGCATCATCGAAACTTTTGTGTGCGGTGCCGTTAGCACGGTTAGCCACACCATACATACCGTCTTTCGCCACTTCCCAGTAGCCAGAATGGATATCGCCGATTTGCTGATTCTCTGTTTGTCGGTAAGGTACAATAACGCCATTTTCACGCGAACTATAAAGCAGATGCGGCGTTTTAACCTGACCATCGTTAATGAGCGTGACCAGCGCCTTGTTCATCTGGATCGGTGTTGCCGTCCAGTAGCCTTGGCCGATCCCGACAGGAATGGTGTCGCCCTGATACCAGGGTTTTTTGAACTGTCTGAGCTTCCACTCACGGGTTGGCATGTTACCTCTACTTTCTTCTGAGATATCAATACCGGTTTTTTGACCGTACCCGAATTTGTTCATCCATTCTGACAGGCGATCGATACCCATGTCATAAGCAACCTGATAGAAGAAAGTATCCGCAGACTCTTCCAGAGATTTGGTGAGATTCAGGCGACCATGTCCCCATTTTTTCCAGTCGCGGAAGCGTTTTTCAGAACCGGGTAATTGCCACCAGCCGGGATCAAACAGGCTGGTGTTGGTCGTAATCACGCCAGCCGTCAGGGCGGAAACCGCGATATAGGGTTTCACGGTGGAAGCCGGGGGATACACGCCTTGTGTTGCGCGGTTGATCAACGGACGATTGGGATCATTACGCAACAGATTATAAGCTTTGGTGGAAATGCCATCGACAAAGAGGTTGGGGTCGTAGCTGGGGGTGGAAACCATCGCCAGAATACCGCCATCGCGTGGGTCAGTGACAATGACTGCGGCTCGACTGCCTTCGAGTAATTTTTCGATGTAGATTTGCAGGCTTAGATCCAACGTCAGATAAATATCGCGTCCGGCCTGCGGTGGCTGTTCGTGGAGCTGACGGATCACGCGGCCTCGGTTGTTAACTTCAACTTCCTCATAGCCGGGTTTGCCGTGCAGTAAATCTTCGTAATGGCGCTCGATACCCAGCTTACCGATGTCATGCGTAGCGGCATAATCGGCAATTTTTTCTTCTTTGGTCAGCCGCTCCACGTCTTTATCGTTGATTTTGGAAACGTAGCCGGTGACGTGTGTCAGTGCAGAACCATAGGGATAATAGCGGCGCTGGTAGCCTTTAATTTCAACGCCGGGGAAGCGATATTGGTTGACAGCAAAACGGGCTACCTGAATCTCGTTGAGCCCGGTTTTCACCGGAATCGAGGTAAAGCGGCGTGAGCGCTTACGCTCTTTTTCAAAACTTTCCAGATCGTCATCGGTGAGATCGACGACGGGACGCAGTGCTTCCAACGTCTCTTTAAGATTGTCGACTTTGTCGGGGACGAGTTCTAACTGGTAGATAGTGCGGTTTAACGCCAGCGGGGTACCGTTGCGGTCATAGATGATGCCGCGACTGGGCGCGATAGGAACCAGCTTAATACGGTTTTCGTTAGAGCGCGTGCGATAGTCATCAACACGCACAATTTGCAGATGATAAAGGTTAGCGACTAATACACCGGAAAGCAGCAAAATGCCCAGAAAGGCAACCAAAGCACGGCGCACGAACAGAGCGGACTCAGCCGTATAATCTCGAAAGGGTTTACGTTCTACTTTCATCCAACGTTATTTCACAGGTTTCATCGTACCGCCTTACTCCCGATGGTAAGGGTGATTAGTCGTAATGCTCCATGCACGATACAGGCTCTCCGCGACCAGTACACGGACGAGCGGATGCGGCAGCGTTAATGGCGAGAGTGACCAGCTTTGCTCCGCCGCGGCTTTGCATTCTGGCGCAAGACCTTCTGGCCCACCAATCAGCAGGCTGACGTCGCGCCCGTCCTGTTTCCAGCGTTCCAACTGTTGCGCCAATTGCGGCGTCTCCCAGCGAGTACCAGGAATATCCAGCGTCACAATACGGTTGCCTTTGCCCACCGCCGCTAGCATCTGTTCGCCTTCGCGCTCCAGAATACGTTTGATGTCCGCATTTTTGCCTCGTTTCCCTGCCGGAATCTCGAGTAACTCGAAAGGCATATCTTTCGGGAAGCGCCGCAGATAATCGGTGAAACCAGTCTGCACCCAGTCGGGCATTTTGGTGCCAACGGCGACCAGTTGCAGTTTCATGCTAGCCCCACAATTTTTCCAATTCGTACAGTTGGCGACTTTCTTCTTGCATGACGTGAACCATCACGTCACCTAAATCGACAACAACCCAGTCAGCGGCGCTTTCGCCTTCGACACCGAGTGGGATCAGACCTGCGGCACGTGAAGACTGCACGACGTGATCGGCAATAGATGCTACATGGCGCGTGGAGGTTCCCGTACAGATAACCATGTAATCGGTAATGCTGGATTTACCCTGCACGTTGAGTGCAACGATATCCTGGGCTTTTAAGTCATCGACCTTATTAATAACGAAATCTTGGAGTGCTTGGCCTTGCAAAGGTTCCCCCTCAATGGCGTTCTGTCTGTAACTGACAGATGCGTGTGGCGCTGAATTGTTTAGGAAAAACGTGAATCACCGAGCAATTGCCGAGAATTTTCGCTTTTTCCGGTGATTGAAACCAGCCGCGGAGTATATCACGCACTTTTAACGAGTGGTATAAAGCCCATGGTGGATAGGGAGGAAAAGCGATGTTATTGGTACAGGCCGTTTTCGTTGATATAACGGAGCACGGCAGGCGGTAATAAATCGTGACAGCCGAGACCTTGCTGCCGACGTTGGCGAATATCCGTGGCGGAAATGGTGACCAGCGGTGTGTCTGCCAAAAAAATCCGTCCATGCGGCTGCTGATGAAGGTCGTCTGGTGTGCACGTCAGATAATTGTCCAGCCACTGTTGTAATTCAGGCGTTTCCAGCGTCGAGCGATAGCCGGGGCGCGCGCATACCAGCAAATGACAGACGCCGAGTAGATCCTGCCAGCGGTGCCAATGGTGTAGCGTCAGCAGCGAATCCTGCCCGATGATAAAGCCCAGCGGTGCATTACGGCCTTTTTCAGCCCGCAGCGCCTCCAGCGTATCGATGGTGTAGGACGGTGTTTGCCGTTGCAGTTCACGATCGTCCACGGTAAATAGCGGATTGCCTTCCACAGCCAACTCCGCCATATGAAAACGCTGCCGGGAGCTGGCTTCGGGCTGTTGCCGATGCGGCGGAACGTTATTGGGCATTAGGACAACCTGAGTTAGCCCCACGAGATTCGCCAGTGCTGTCACCGGCTGAAGATGACCGTAATGAATCGGATCGAACGTGCCGCCAAAAAATGCGGTCAGCGATAGCGTAGCGGGGGACTTATTCAGATGAATGCCTCCGGTAATGCTTTGCCACACAGCAGCATGGCAAGGGATTCAAGTTCAGCCCAAACGGGCTGACCGTAGTCTTGCTTTAGCGTTATTTCCACCTGCGCCAGTAATCGCACAGCCTGCTGTAGTTGTTGAAGAGAAAGCCGCTGTAATGCCTGCGTGAGCAGGTCACGCCGGTTTTGCCACACCTTTTGCTGATCGAATAAGGTACGCAGCGGCGTGTCTGACATGCGCCGTTTCAGCGCTAGAAGCTGTAGCAGTTCACGCTGTAGCGTGCGCAGTAAAATGACCGGTTCGCAATCTTCCTGTTTTAACTGCTGCAAAATGTGCCAGGCGCGTTTGCCTTTGCCTGCCAGCAGCGCATCGAGCCAATGAAACGGCGTGAAGTGAGCGGCATCATTAACGGCGCTTTCCACGCGTGGCAGAGTCAGCTTACCATCGGGGTAAAGCAGGGCCAGACGTTCTAATGCCTGAGACAGTGCGAGAAGATTGCCTTCATAACAATAGCAAATGAGCTGCGTAGCCTGTTCATCCAGCGTCAACTTCATGGATTTGGCACGCTGGGCGACCCAGCGGGGAAGCTGTGCCTGTTCCGGCGTCAGGCAATTGATATAGACGCTGTCTTGTGCGATCGCCTTGAACCAGGCGCTGTTTTCCTGCGCTTTAGTCAGCTTATGACCGCGCAGAATCAGCAAAATATCGGGGTGCAATAATCCAGAGAGCTTAACCAGGTTTTCGCTCATCGCGGCATTTGGTCCGTTTTCTGGCAAGACTAGTAAGAGTGATTGGCGTGAGGCAAACAGGCTGAGCGCCTGACAGGTGCTGAAAATCGCATCCCAGTCGGTATGCGGATCCAGGATGAAACTGAAATGCTCGCTGAATTCGTGCTGTTGAGCGACCCGCTTGATGCTGTCGAGGCTTTCCTGTAACAGCAGCGGGTCAGCACCAAAAACCAAATAACAACCGCGCAGCCCCTCGTGGAGTTGCGCGGTGAGTTGTTCGGGGTAAAGCCGAATCATGAACGCGTGGCGGCAGTAGTGGAATCGGTGGACTGCAACCGATTTTTGACTTCCCGACTACCGTTGATGGTCAGCAATTTACGCACCAACTGCTGGGCAGCCTGCTCACGCATTTCCTGACGAACGATGTCCTGTTCGGCATCTTTCGCCAGTGCAGCCAGTGGGTTATCAAAGAACGTGCGGAACACCGTCACGCTGAGCGGATAAATGTCTTCACCCGGCATTAGCACCTGTGCCTGCAACGTCAGCACCATCTGGTACTCCGCCGTTTTACCGTCCTGAAAAATAGAAACGGTATCGCGCGTTTCGCTTGAGCCCAGTACCCGAAGAGACGGGATATCCTGGCGCGTCGCATCGTCAACGATTTTCACATCGCTGAGGCGGAGCTGCTCGCGTACCGCACGCGTGAGCGGGCCATAAGGGTCACTACTGTCGAGCACCAGTGTTTGTAACTGCGCAGGCACTTGTGTCGTGCCGCGCAGGTGAAAACCGCAGCCAGCGGTGATTAACACCGCCAGCCCCAGCAACAGCGTGAATAGACGATGTCGCACAGTTCCTCCTTGCCTTAACCTACAACTAGGTTAAGCAGTTTGCCAGGGACATAAATCACTTTGCGAACCGTGACGCCGTCCAGATATTTCGCGACCAGCGGTTCCTGAGCAGCGCGTTCGCGAACCTGTTCTTCGCTCGCGTCTGCGGCAACGGTAATTTTACCACGTACTTTACCGTTAACCTGCACGACAACCAGCTTGGAATCTTCAACCATCGCGCTCTCATCTGCAACCGGCCATGGGGCGGTGTCGATGTCGCCTTCGCCTTGCAGAGCCTGCCACAGCGTGAAGCAGACGTGCGGCGTGAACGGATAGAGTATACGAACAACGGCCAGCAGCGTTTCTTGCGTCAGCGCACGATCCTGATCACTGTCCTGAGGCGCTTTTGCCAGCTTGTTCATTAGTTCCATGATGGCGGCGATCGCGGTGTTGAAGGTCTGACGGCGGCCGATATCATCGGTCACTTTCGCGATCGTTTTGTGCAGATCGCGGCGCAGTGATTTCTGATCTTCGGTCAGCGTCGCGACATCCAGCGCCGTTACCGCACCTTTCTCAGTGTGCTCAAAGGCTTGTCTCCAGACGCGTTTCAGGAAGCGGTTCGCACCTTCTACACCGGATTCCTGCCATTCCAGCGTCATTTCTGCCGGAGACGCAAACATCATGAACAGACGCACGGTATCTGCACCGTATTTCTCTACCATGACCTGTGGGTCAATGCCGTTGTTTTTAGACTTCGACATTTTGCTCATGCCCGCGTAGACCACGTCACGGCCTTCATTATCCACAGCTTTAACGATGCGGCCTTTTTCATCACGCTCAACGGTGACGTCGGTAGGCGAAACCCAGACGCGTTCGCCATTATTGCCCAGATAATAGAAGGCATCGGCCAGCACCATGCCCTGACACAGCAGGCGTTTGGCGGGTTCGTCAGACGTCACCAGACCCGCGTCGCGCATCAGCTTGTGGAAGAAGCGGAAATACATCAGGTGCATGATGGCGTGTTCGATACCGCCAACGTATTGATCAACAGGCAGCCAGTAGTTGGCGGCGGCCGGATCCAGCATTCCCTGATCGTACTGCGGGCAGGTGTAGCGCGCGTAGTACCAGGAAGATTCCATAAAGGTGTCGAATGTGTCAGTTTCACGCAGTGCAGTCTGACCATTAACGGTAGTTTTCGCCCATTCCGGGTTAGACTTCAGCGGGCTGGTGATGCCATCCATCACGACATCTTCCGGCAGAATCACCGGCAGTTGATCTTCTGGCGTAGGGATAACGGTACCGTCTTCCAGTGTTACCATCGGAATTGGCGCGCCCCAGTAACGCTGGCGGGAGACCCCCCAATCGCGCAGGCGATAGTTGACTTTGCGCTCGCCAATGCCTTTCTCTACCAGTTTGTCGGCAATGGCATTGAAAGCGGCGTCGAAATCCAGACCGTCGAATTCGCCGGAGTTGAACAGGTTGCCTTTTTCCGTCATTGCTTCAGCAGACAGGTCGGGCTCGCTGCCGTCAGCGTTCAGGATGACTGGCTTAATGGACAAGTCATATTTAGTGGCGAATTCCCAGTCGCGCTGGTCGTGACCCGGAACGGCCATCACCGCACCTGTGCCGTATTCCATCAGGACGAAGTTAGCGACCCAGATAGCGACTTTCTCACCGTTCAGCGGGTGAATGGCATACAGGCCAGTGGCCATGCCTTTTTTCTCCATCGTCGCCATATCAGCTTCGGCGACTTTGGTATTACGGCATTCTGCAATGAAATCGGCCAGCGCTGGGTTGGCTGCGGCAGCTTGTGCAGCGAGAGGGTGACCAGCGGCAACGGCAACGTAGGTCACGCCCATGAACGTATCTGGACGCGTGGTATAGACCGTCAGTTTCTCTGCGCTGTCCGCCACGTCAAAGGTGATTTCCACACCTTCGGAACGACCAATCCAGTTACGCTGCATGGTTTTGACCTGCTCAGGCCAGCTTTCCAGCGTATCCAAATCGTTCAGCAACTGGTCTGCATAAGCGGTGATTTTGATAAACCACTGCGGAATCTCTTTGCGCTCAACCTTGGTATCGCAGCGCCAGCAGCAGCCGTCAATAACCTGTTCGTTCGCCAGTACGGTTTGGTCGTTCGGGCACCAGTTAACGGCGGAGGTTTTTTTATAAACCAGGCCTTTCTCGTACAGTTTGGTGAAGAACCACTGTTCCCAGCGATAGTAGTCTGGTTTACAGGTCGCGACTTCGCGATCCCAGTCATAGCCAAAGCCCAGCAGTTTGAGCTGGTTTTTCATGTAGTCGATGTTGGCATATGTCCAGGGGGCAGGCGCGGTGTTGTTTTTAACCGCTGCGCCTTCTGCCGGCAGACCAAAGGCATCCCAACCGATCGGTTGCAGAACGTTTTTTCCCAGCATGCGCTGATAGCGGGAGATCACGTCGCCGATGGTGTAGTTACGGACGTGGCCCATATGTAGTCGGCCAGAAGGGTAAGGCAGCATGGAAAGGCAATAGTATTTTTCCTTGCCGGGCTGTTCGGTGACTTTAAATGTCTGCTTCTCTTGCCAGTGAAGCTGGACGTCCGCTTCTATCTCTTCTGGGCGGTATTGCTCTTGCATGGCTGCCAGGGGTCCTGTTTAGTGAAGAATCGCTACGTGAGTAGCCTGTTCTGATTCATAACAAAAGATCCGCATAGCATAGCCGTAAGCGACGCGAGCAACAACACCCAGCGCCCGACTGAGGAATATTTCTGATTTGTGAGCGATAGACTGCGAGCTGTTGCGCAAATTAGCGACAATTCGCCAGAAGAATGGCAAAAATAATCTAAAATAGAGAGAGATAGGCAACGTAGCGGTTTTTGGCCTAGTGTGCCAGACGGCGAATATGCGTTCTTTATCACCCTTCGACCCGCTTATTCAGGAGGAAGCATGAATAAACTAGCCCGCTATTACCGCGAGTTAATGGCTTCAGTGACGGCTCGGCTGAACAACGGTGAACGCGATCTCGACAGTCTGGTGCTGAGCGCTCGTAAAACCTTGCAGGAAAGCTCGGAGCTGACGCAGAAAGAAATAGAGCAGGTGATTCAGGCCGTTCAGCGCGATCTGGAAGAGTTTGCCCGCAGCTATAACGAAAGTCAGGATGAGTTTACCGATAGCGTGTTTATGCGAGTCATCAAGGAAAGCCTGTGGCAGGAACTGGCTGATATTACGGATAAAACACAGCTAGAGTGGCGCGAGATCTTTAAAGATGTGAATCATCACGGGGTGTACCACAGCGGTGAAGTCGTCGGGCTAGGCAATCTGGTATGCGAGAACTGCCATCATCATATTGCGTTCTACACGCCGGAGGTTTTGCCACTCTGTCCGAAATGCTCGCATGATCTGTTCCACCGCCAGCCATTTCAGCCGTAGAGCTGTTGGGGATGAATAAGCGTGCCTTGCGGCACGCTTTATCTGAGAATTAATGCAGGATTTTCGCCAGGAAGTCTTTCGCGCGTTCGGACTGTGGGTTATTGAAGAAATCATCCTTACGGGTGTCTTCAACGATTTTGCCCTCATCCATAAAGATCACGCGGTGCGCTACTTTACGTGCAAAGCCCATTTCATGGGTGACGACCATCATGGTCATGCCTTCCTGTGCCAATTCAACCATAACGTCCAGCACTTCATTGATCATTTCTGGATCGAGTGCAGATGTCGGTTCGTCAAATAACATGGCGATAGGGTCCATACATAATGCACGAGCGATGGCTACACGCTGTTGCTGACCGCCGGAAAGCTGTCCGGGGTACTTGTTGGCGTGTGCTGCCAGCCCAACGCGTTCCAGTAGCTTCTGTGCTTTCACTTTGGCGTCTTCACGCTTACGTTTTAGCACTTTTACTTGTGCGAGTGTCAGGTTCTCGATAATCGACAGATGTGGGAACAGCTCAAAGTGTTGGAATACCATCCCGACTTTGGAACGCAACTGAGCCAGATTGGTTTTCTTATCATTAACGACAATACCGTTGACGGTAATCTCACCTTTTTGGATGGGTTCCAGACCGTTCACGGTTTTGATCAGGGTTGATTTACCAGAGCCAGAAGGCCCACAGACGACCACGACTTCACCTTTTTTTACTTCTGTGGAGCAGTCGGTTAGTACCTGAAATTGGCCGTACCATTTAGAAACATTTTTCAGGGAAATCATCAAACCGTCCTTTTTTTCAGGTAACTGACCAGCATTGAGGCTGTAATGCTGAAGAGAAAATAAATGAATCCGGCAAATAGGATCATTTCAACTTGTGTTCCGTCACGCTCGCCGATGGTTGAGGCGGTACGGAAGAAATCAGCGAGGCTGAGCACGTAAACCAGTGAGGTATCCTGAAACAGGACAATCCCTTGCGTTAGCAGTAATGGTACCATCGCGCGGAATGCTTGCGGCAGAATAACCAGCTTCATGGATTGCCACTGTGTCATTCCTAATGCGAGTGCAGCGGAGGATTGGCCGCGCGATATACTGAGGATACCCGCACGAATAATTTCAGAATAATAGGCTGCCTCGAACAGCGAGAAGGCTACCATAGCTGAAATCAGTCGAATATCGGTTTTCGGTGATAGCCCAAGCACATTTTGTAATAAGCTAGGAACCACCAGATAGAACCACAGCAGCACCATGACCAGTGGAACGGAACGGAACAGGTTTACATACAGTTTGGCGAACCAACTGATGGGCGTGATCGTCGACAGACGCATCACCGCCAGAATCGTCCCCCAGACTATCCCGAACACCACCGCCGTCAGCGTAATTTTGAGTGTGACGACCATTCCTTGAATCAGGTACGGCATGCTTGGCCCAATTGAGCTCCAGTCAAATTCATACATGATTTATTTGCTCCCCATATTGCCCGGCAAACGGGTTTTTCGCTCAACGACCTGCATAATCAACATAATGATGGCATTGATGCCAACGTACGCCAGCGTGATGGCGGTAAAGGATTCATACGCATGGGCGGAATAGTCCAGTAGTTTCCCTGCTTGTGCTGCCATATCAACCAAACCAATCGTAGAAGCGATGGCCGAGTTTTTCACCAGGTTCAGTATTTCTGACGTCAACGGAGGAACAATGACGCGGTATGCATTGGGTAGCAACACATAGCGGTAAGTTTGTGGCAGCGTCAGGCCCATTGCGAGACCGGCGGCTTTCTGTCCGCGTGGTAGCGATTGAATCCCGGCACGCACCTGCTCGCAAACGCGCGCTGCGGTGAAGAGCCCCAGACAAATCATTGATGACACGAAGAACTGAATATTGGGGTCTAGCTCGGCTTTAAACCACATGCCGATGCTGGTAGGGAGCAGTTCAGGAACGACCAGATACCAGGTAAAAAACTGGACAATCAGTGGGACGTTGCGAAATAGCTCGACGTAGCAGGTACCAATACCCGCAACAAAGCGGTTCGGGACGGTACGTAGGATTCCAAATAAGGAACCAACAAGAAAAGCGATAATCCAGGCACAAATAGATAATGTGACGGTGACTTGTAGACCGGACAAAATCCATCCAAGGTAGGTTGTGTTGCCGAAAGGGGCGGCTTGTAGAAATATGCCCCAGTTCCAATCTATTGACATAACGAACTCCGGTAAAAAGGGTAGCGTAGCTACCCTGAAGATTGATGAGCGGCGATATTCCCGTTCTGTTTCAAACTACAGGCGTATTGTTTATTTTCCTGTTTATCGAAATTCTCGGGGCAACATGTGACGGGGAACGACCATCACATGCCTGTCCTGCCACGAATCAGCAATCAGAGGGCAGGTGACTCTGCCCTTATTCTCATTATTAATTAGTTGAGCGCTTTGTCATTTGGCGCTTTGAACAAGGCCTTCATTTCATCTGACAGTTCAAAGTTCAGGTTAAGATCTTTTGGTGGAATCGGCTGTTTGAACCAGCGATCGAACCATTTCTCCGCTTCACCAGAGGTCTGAACTTCAGCGATGGTGTCATCAACCAGTTTCTTGAATTGCGGATCGTCTTTACGCAGCATACAGCCGTAGGCTTCTTCAGACTGTGCTTTGCCGACGATGTCCCACTGATCGGCGCTTTTCGCTTTCGCACGTTCACCAGCCAGCAGAGCATCATCCATCATAAAGGCCACAGCACGACCGCTTTCCAGTGTACGGAAGGAGTCACCATGGTCTTTCGCACTGATGATGCGCATCTTCATCTGTTTTTCTTCATTCAGCTTATTCAGCAGAACTTCAGAGGTTGTACCGGAGGTAACGACCACCGTTTTACCCACCAGGTCCGGGAAGTCTTTTACGCCGGAATCTTTTTTGGTTAACAGGCGTGTACCGACCACGAAAATGGTGTTAGAGAACGCGGCTTGTTTCTGGCGTTCCAAGTTGTTGGTCGTTGAACCACATTCAAAATCGAATGTACCGTTCTGCAACAGCGGGATACGGTTTTGAGAGGTGATAGGGAGTAACTTGACCTGAAGGTCAGGCGCATCCAGTTTTTTCTTAACCGCTTCGACAATTTTGTCAGAGTAGGCCTGAGAATAACCGACCACTTTTTGCGTGTTGTCATAGTAAGAAAAAGGCACGGACGATTCTCGGTGTCCAATGACGATCACGCCATTATCTTTGACCTTCTTCAAGGTACCGGCCAGATCTTCAGCCTGAGCTACGCTGGCGGCGGTGCCAAGCAGAAGCAGTGATAATGCCAGTTTACGCATTTGCATGTTCTAACTCCTTTGCTGTCGTTGCAGTGCAATAGTTATAGCGCTGTCATTAATAACCATATGGTTAATGTGCCCGTTATCTTCGTCTTCACGTTAAACAGCGTATCGCTGCATCACTCATAACGCTTTGCGACTTCTCTGTGATAACGCTGCACCGTTAAAGCGCGAAGTTACTGTCTCTACAGTTAAAAAGTAGCTGATTGTAAATAGATTGAAATGGAAATGTTTATTTTTTGCGATATCCGCCGCACCAAATAGCAGCAATGTCAGAGTGTGGCACCAATTTGGTGCATCTCTTGCTCCAATAGAGAGCTTGAAGCCGACGCAATATCCAAAAAATACAGAAACAACCTTTTACAAGGTAATAGCAGGCAAATACCGTGCCATAAATAAAAAAGGCATGCAAAAGCATGCCCTTAGGGAAGTGAAAAGGAGTTGGCTATTGTCGGCGCAAACCGAAGAAAACGGTAACGATGCTGCCAAGTAGCGTAATGAACCAGAGCGGCGAGGAACCAAAGCGTGCATAAGGCGTGATCCCGGTTGCCGGCACGACCTGTGCGTCCAGTACCGCACGTGTAAACTGTGGCAGGCTGGCGCTGACATTGCCATCTGGCGTAATCACCGCTGTGACGCCGTTATTGGTACTACGAACCAGAGGACGCCCTAATTCCAGCGCGCGCATGCGTGCCATTTGAAAATGCTGCCACGGCCCGATTGAATGACCAAACCAGGCATCGTTCGAGATAGTCAGTAACATATCGGTGTCTGGTCGGAAGTTATCCCGCAACTGCTGGCCTAAGATAATCTCATAACAAATGGCGGCATTAAGTTTGAAGCCATGAACCGAAAGCTGAGGCTGAACGTAGTCTCCCCGACTAAACGACGACATCGGGAGATCGAAGAACGGTGCCAGCGGGCGTAACAGGGTTTCCAGCGGGACAAACTCGCCAAAAGGCACCAGATGGTTTTTGTTGTAACGGTTCGTTGTCGGGTAGTGATAGGGATCTCTATCGCCCAAAACGATAACGGAGTTATAAAAATCGGTTTGATTACCGTCACGTCGGATATCGACAATACCCGTAATCAGGCTGCTGTTACGGCTACGCAGAATATCGTCAATCTGTTTCAGATAGGCGTTCTGGCGGCTTTCAATATCAGGGATCGCAGTTTCCGGCCAGATAACGATAGGTGCTTTGTCCATATAGGGCAGGCTGTTATCCAGATAGATCCGCAGCGTGTTCAACAGCTCATCCTGTTCCCATTTCATCACCTGCGGGATATTGCCCTGTACTAGTGCGACATTGACGGCGCGTTCAGGTTGCAGGGTGTACCACTGCACGTTGCGTAACGGCCATGCTAGAGCAAAAACGCCAAGCGTGACCACCGCCGGTACGATTTTTCTTTGAGTGATGGCATAAACGAGTAGTCCGCTTAGGCTCATCAAGAGGAAGGTAATGGTGTCGATACCCAGAATAGGGGCAATACCTTTTAGCGGTCCGTCAATTTGGCTGTAGCCGAATTGCAGCCACGGAAAACCAGTAAGCACCCAGCCGCGGAGAAATTCGGTTAACTGCCAGAGCACGGGAGCGGCAAGCGCCAGACGCAGCAGCGTTGTCTTCGGGCTGAGACGTGAGAGCAGGACAGCAAACAGCAGGGGGTAGAGCGACAAATAGGCCGCCAGCAAAACGACCAGTGCGATATTTACAGGATCCGGCATCCCGCCAAATTGCGCGATACTGACGTAAACCCAGTTAATGCCGCTGCCGAACAAGCCTAATCCCCAGCAAAACCCTATCCCGGCGGATTGACGGCTAGTCCGGTTTAGCGTCAGCGCCTGTAGACCCATAAGCGAAATAATCGCCGCAGGCCAGAAATCAAAGGGAGAAAATGCCAGTGTGCCACAAGCACCAAATAAGAGCGCCAGCAGGGCTTTGACCTGCTGGCGTTGTAGAACAGAAGCGACAACCGTTGCCAAATTATTCTTCCAATTTTGGTTGAGGGGCATCGTCAGGGATTCTAACATGAACCTGGATAATACGGCGGCTGTCCGCCATCGCAACTTTAAACAGGTAACCTTCTATGTCGATGGTTTCGCCCCGGGCAGGGAGGTGCCCAAAAGACTGCATAACCAGACCACCAATCGTGTCGACTTCGTCATCGCTGAAGCGTGTGCCGAAAGCCTCATTGAAATCTTCGATATCGGTTAACGCACGCACGGTGTAGGTTTGGCGATTAAGCTGACGAATATCTCTGTCTTCTTCATCGTCGTATTCGTCTTCAATTTCGCCGACAATCAGCTCAAGAATATCTTCAATCGTAACCAGCCCAGATACGCCACCAAATTCATCAATGACAATCGCCATGTGATAGCGCAGCGAGCGGAACTCATTCAGCATTCTATCAACGCGTTTACTTTCTGGAACCACAACGGCGGAGCGCAGAACTTTATCCATACTGAAGGGCTCGGAATCACTGCGCATAAACGGCAGCAAATCCTTCGCCATCAGGATGCCTTCAATGTGGTCTTTATCTTCGCTAATAACGGGAAAACGAGAGTGGGCGGATTCGATAATGACGTCCAGGCACTCTTCCAGCGTTTGATCGTGCTTGAGTGTAATCATCTGTGAGCGAGGGATCATGATGTCGCGTACACGCTGGTCGGCGATATCCATGACGCCTTCGAGCATATCTCGTGTTTCAGGATCAATCAGGTCATTCTGTTCGGAATCACGAATCAGAGTGAGTAAACCGTTACGATCTTTTGGCTCGCCGTGAAAAAGCTGATTAAGAATAAGAGAAAAGAAGCCCTTTTTGGGACTGGGTGCATCGCTGTTTTGAGAATGGTCGTCGCTCATGCGTTTTAATTAACATCACTCATGTTAAAGGATAATTGCCAACTGCTGGAAGTGGCACAGCGGTTGACGTGGGGCAGAGAAGTACCCGACATCTTCCCGATCTCGGGCTAGACCTGTCATACTTCAAGCTGCATGTGCGTTGGCTTTCCTCATTCACCCAGTTACTTACTGGTGTAAGCTCCTGGGATTCGTTGTGTCGCCGCGTTACGAGTCCCATAAATGGTCTTCCAACGCCTTGCGTTGTTCAAAGCGATAACGCTTTGTCTTGCAACTCGAATTATTTAGGATCTATACAAAATGTATTTCTATTTATTCGGTAAGGCCATCTTTTTCTGCAAGGTAAGGATCGGCATAGCCCATACTTTGCATAATCTCGGTTTCCAGCGCTTCCATTTCTTCGGCTTCGCTGTCTTCGATATGGTCATACCCTAGCAGATGCAGGCTACCATGGACAACCATGTGCGCCCAGTGCTCTTCTGCGGTTTTTTCCTGCTCTGCGGCTTCTTGTTCGACAACCTGGCGGCAGATAATTAAATCGCCAAGCAGAGGAAGCTCGACCTCAGGCGGAGCCTCAAAAGGAAACGACAGTACGTTGGTCGGCTTGTCTTTCCCACGATAGGTGTTATTCAGATCGCGGCTTTCGGCTGCATCCACGATACGGATGGTGACTTCAGAGACTTCCTGAAACTGTGGCAGAACGCCTTCCAGCCAACGCTGAAAATCTTTATCTTCCGGTAGCCCCTGTGCTTGCTCGCTGGCGATTTGTAAATCGAGAATCACCTGACTCATTTTTGCTCCTGATCTGATGCGGCAGCCTGTGCTTCACGCTTACGCTGTTCTGCTAAGGCGTCTTTACGTTTCTGCTCGGCATTTTCCCACGCTTCATAGGCATTCACAATCCGCGCAACGACGGGATGACGCACCACGTCTTCGCTGTGAAAAAAGTTAAAACTGATCTCTTCCACATCGGCCAGCACCTCAATGGCGTGACGCAAGCCAGATTTCATATTCCTCGGCAGGTCGATCTGCGTAACGTCACCGGTGATGACGGCTTTTGAGTTGAAGCCGATGCGCGTCAGGAACATTTTCATTTGTTCGATGGTGGTGTTCTGGCTTTCATCCAGAATGATAAATGCATCGTTCAGCGTGCGACCACGCATGTAAGCCAATGGTGCGACTTCAATCACGTTGCGCTCGATGAGTTTCTCTACACGCTCAAAGCCCAGCATTTCAAATAAGGCATCATAAAGCGGACGCAGGTAAGGATCGACTTTTTGGCTCAGATCGCCAGGCAGGAAACCCAGTTTCTCACCGGCTTCGACCGCTGGACGCGTTAGCAGGATACGGCGAATATCCTGACGCTCCAGTGCATCTACGGCGGCGGCGACGGCTAAGTAGGTTTTCCCCGTTCCTGCCGGACCAACACCGAATGTGATGTCGTGATCGAGGATATTAGCGACATACTGTGCCTGATTCGGCGTGCGCGGTTTGATGACACCGCGCTTGGTACGAATATTGACCACTTTGCCATAGTCAGGAACGTGCTCCGCAGACTGTTCCAGCACGCGGGATTCTTTAATCGCAAGGTGAATTTGCTCAGGATCGATATCACCGATGACACCACGTACCGGGGCGGTATCGACATACAGACGTTGCAGGATATCCGCCGCAGCTTGCGTCAGCAGGTTTTTGCCGACCAGTTTAAACTGATTATCCCGTCGATTGATCTCGATGCCTAAACGACGCTCTAACTGCTTAATATTGTCATCAAAGGGACCGCAAAGGCTGAGCAGGCGTTGGTTATCTGCGGGTTCAAGGGCAATCTCTTTTGTCGTTACGTTCAAATTATTCCTCTTGAGCGTTGCTGTGCCGGCGCTATTCTTCCCGCACAAATGAACAGTTGTCAGACGGCGTGATGTGTCTGCCATATGCATGAATTATTCATCGTGAATGCCTGATGGTGCAAGTCACAATCATGATATTGGGATGCCGCCTCGCAAAAGCAAATGTAAGCGCCATGAAATTGAAACAGATGATTAAGCTGTTCTATCGCAAAAAATGCTGGCGTGTTCTTAATGCGGTAAAGTCAGGCCCACCACGGGGAGCATAAAAAAACGCTCCCTGCGTTTTTCAACGTCGCTAGCGACGGCCCGAAGGGGGACGGACAAGGATGTCCGTCATAAAAAATGGGTGGCTTTGCCACCCATAATACGATCCAGATGAATAAAGGCTGGTTACGGTTGGTAGAACCCGACGCCGATTTCATTCTCTTTGCGAGTACGCGCAATCACGGAAGATGGCGATTCGTGTACGCGCAGATCCATTTGATCTTCGGTACGTACTACGATGCCGCGCAGTGAGTTGGTGTAAACATCGACGATTTCCACATCAACGAATTTACCGATCATATCCGGTGTGCCTTCGAAGTTAACGACGCGGTTGTTTTCCGTACGTCCAGACAGCTCCATCACGCTCTTACGCGAGGTGCCTTCCACCAGAATACGCTGGACGGTGCCTAACATGAGGCGGCTGAAGCGCATCGCCTGCTGGGTGATACGCTCTTGCAGAAGGTACAGACGCTGTTTTTTCTCTTCTTCTGGCACGTCATCAATCATATCCGCAGCCGGTGTTCCCGGACGGGCGGAATAGACAAAACTGTAGCTCATATCGAAATTCACGTCAGAAATCAGCTTCATCGTTTGTTCAAAGTCAGCCTGCGTTTCGCCTGGGAAACCGACGATAAAGTCAGAACTGATCAGGATGCCTGGGCGTGCGTTGTGCAGCTTACGGATGATCGCTTTGTATTCCAGCGCGGTATGACGGCGTTTCATCATCGTCAGCACGCGGTCTGAGCCGCTTTGTACTGGTAAGTGCAGAAAGCTGACCAGTTCAGGCGTGTCTTCATAGACACTGATAATATCGTCTGTGAATTCGATTGGATGGCTGGTGGTAAAGCGAATGCGGTCGATCCCGTCAATCGCGGCGACCAGACGCAGCAATTCGGCAAAAGAACAAATTTCACCGTCATAGGTTGCGCCGCGATAGGCGTTAACATTCTGCCCCAGAAGGTTGACTTCACGCACGCCTTGCGCGGCAAGTTGAGCGATTTCAAACAACACATCATCGCAAGGGCGGCTGACTTCTTCGCCGCGGGTATAAGGCACAACGCAGAATGTGCAATATTTATTGCAGCCTTCCATGATGGAGACGAATGCCGTTGGCCCTTCGGCGCGAGGTTCTGGCAGACGGTCAAATTTTTCGATTTCAGGGAAACTGATGTCAACGATGGGACTGCGAGTGCCCTGAACGTGGTTAATCATTTCCGGCAGGCGGTGCAAGGTTTGCGGGCCAAAAATAACGTCAACGTAGTGCGCTCGTTCACGAATATGCGCGCCTTCCTGTGAGGCGACGCAGCCGCCGACGCCAATAATCAGATTGGGATTATGATCTTTCAGCGCCTTCCAGCGACCAAGTTGATGGAAGACCTTTTCCTGCGCCTTTTCACGGATCGAGCAGGTATTGAGCAACAGGACATCGGCTTCTTCAGCGATTTCAGTCAGCTCATAGCCGTGCGTACTTCCCAGTAAATCAGCCATCTTCGATGAATCGTACTCATTCATCTGACAGCCCCAGGTTTTAATATGCAGTTTTTTTGTCATCGACTTGCCATTACTCAGTGCGGATAAGAAAGATTCCCCTCATTTGGGGCGGGTATTGTAATCGTTCGCTGACGTTGTGACCAGCACCGGAAATCGCACGGATTTGATAACCCCTTACTTTCTATAAAAATGCGGCTTTTCTGAAAAATCACCCACAGATCCAGTACACTACTTTCATGCACTTTTACTGGTGTGAATACACCGGAACCAGAGAGGATAAAGCCAATATGCATTACGATGTGATTGTGGTTGGCGGAGGCATGGTTGGCGCGGCTGCAGCGCTTGGGCTGTCACAGCAAGAATTTCAGGTCGCAGTGATTGAGCAGGATATGCCGACGCCGTTTGATGCAACCAGTCCACCTGATCTACGGATCTCGGCGATTGGTTACGCCTCGGTTGCGCTACTGAAAGAACTGGGCACCTGGCAACGAGTGCAGCAGATGCGCAGTGCGCCTTACCGCCGACTGGAAACCTGGGAATGGGAGAATGCCAGAGTCGTTTTCGATGCGGCGGACATTCATCTGCCCGAACTGGGTTTTATGGTGGAGAACCGCGTGCTGCAACTGGCGCTTTGGGACAGTTTGCAGGAAGAGAGACGCTGCCAATGCTATTGCCCTGTCACGCCACAGAATCTGCAACGCACGGATGACGGCTGGTGTTTACAGCTTGCTGACGGGCAGCAGCTGACGGCTTCGCTGGTGATTGGTGCCGATGGCGCGAACTCTCAGGTTCGCCAGTGGGCGGGAATTGGTATCAGTGGCTGGCAGTATCGTCAGTCTTGTATGTTGATTGGTGTTGAGACTTCTCAACTTCAGCAGGATGTAACCTGGCAGCAGTTCACGCCGAGCGGCCCACGTGCGTTTTTACCGCTGTTTGATCAGTGGGGATCGCTGGTGTGGTATGACAGTCCGCAGCGTATTCGTCAGCTTCAGGCGATGCCGCTTACACAACTGGATAAAGAGATCGCAGCCGCGTTTCCTGAACGGCTGGGTACGGTCAAGGCGCTTTCCGCTGGTTCATTCCCGCTGGTCAGACGCCATGCGCAAACTTATATCAAGCCTGGTTTGGTGCTGCTGGGGGATGCGGCGCATACCATTAATCCGCTGGCGGGGCAGGGCGTTAATCTGGGATATCGTGATGTTGAGGCATTGCTGGACGTGTTAATCAACGCGCGTAATGCGGGGGAGGCGTGGGCTTCTGAGCGTGTTTTACGTCGCTACCAGTGCCGTCGTATGCCGGATAACCTGATGATGCAAAGTGGGATGGATCTCTTCTATAACGCGTTTAGTAATGCGTTACCGCCGCTGAACTTTGCACGCAATATGGCGCTGATGGTTGCACAGCGCGCTGGCGTGTTAAAACAGCGCGCCTTGAAATATGCCATTGGCGTCTGATGAATAATGAGGACGCTGCCCGCTACGGCATGGGCTCGGCGGTGAAGATAATATCGGTGTCCTCATTGGTTGTTGCTGTAAAGCGAACCTTTCCTACTTGCCGAACGCCTTTACCTGAGGTTTGGGTATCCTGAAGCAGGCCAAACATCATCTCGGTTACCTCAGGGCTTTCAAGGTTGTTCTCGCCCAATAGCGCAGAAAACGCGGCTGCAACGATTTGCAGATTCTGTCTTGTTGTTTCGGCGGGTTCTGATGCGGCGCTGAGTAGCACAATCTCATTAAGCTGTTGGCTTTTACTTTCTACCGACCCAATTAATCCGACGTACTCGTTAAAAATGTGCTGAAAGTCATCGACGGATGTTCCCTTTTCCAAATTAATGGTCAATTTAAGAGGGATATTGAGTTTTGTCAGATTAGCATTCATCCGGTCAGCGAACGTTTGCGATGACATCTTGAAAGAAGATGCGTTGGCAGCATAAGTCGGGGTGATGAAGCAGAAGAGTAATGCAACGCTGAGTAGCAGCTTGGTTAATTGTGCACGTATGATAGACCATCGCGATTGGCCGATGCCATTCTGCTGTGGCAGCACAACGTGGCTGAAATCATGAGTAACAGAGGATGTAGATAAAGCCTTCATGCCCGCCCTTTTGGGAAAATCGAATGATTGGTGTGGATATGTTAGCACCAGACTATGTTAATACCAGACATAAGAAAACGGGGCGACATCTTTCGATTGTCGCCCCGTATCTAGCTGTTTTACAGCTTTATTTGGCTGGGGTACGAGGATTCGAACCTCGGAATGCCGGAATCAGAATCCGGTGCCTTACCGCTTGGCGATACCCCAAAAAGATGGTGGCTACGACGGGAATCGAACCTGTGACCCCAGCATTATGAGTGCTGTGCTCTAACCAGCTGAGCTACGTAGCCAAATGTATTGCTAATGTTACTTTACTTCAACAACATCTTCTACATCAAGTAGATGGCTGGGGTACCTGGATTCGAACCAGGGAATGCTGGTATCAAAAACCAGTGCCTTACCGCTTGGCGATACCCCAACAGGACAACGAATTTTCTCAGCATGTGTTTTTAAATGGCTGGGGTACCTGGATTCGAACCAGGGAATGCCGGTATCAAAAACCGGTGCCTTACCGCTTGGCGATACCCCAATCACTACAACACACTACAAGCTTCGAAAAACGATGCCAGACCGAGAAGATAATGGTGCGGGAGGCGAGACTTGAACTCGCACACCTTGCGGCGCCAGAACCTAAATCTGGTGCGTCTACCAATTTCGCCACTCCCGCAAAAAGATGGTGGCTACGACGGGAATCGAACCTGTGACCCCAGCATTATGAGTGCTGTGCTCTAACCAGCTGAGCTACGTAGCCATCCTTTCCGCGTCACCTTCATCGGCGTTGCGGGGCGCATTATGCGTAGTTGGCCAAATTGCGTCAACTAGTTTTTTCCCGAAAAGTGCCCTCAACGTATCGTTTGTTTGGGTTGTGAACAGTATGGTGAGAAAAACGTCAAAAAACACGCATTCCCAATCAATTTAGCGTACAAAAACGGGCCTTTTATGGCCCGTTAACTGATGAAACTACATCAACTTATTTGTAGGCTGACTGGTGTACGCCAACCGCGCGGCCTGATGGGTCATCCATTTTCTTGAAGGATTCATCCCATTCAATCGCTTTAGCGGACGAACAGGCGACTGACGGGCCGCCAGGCACGCATTCTGCCGCGCTGGGAACCGGGAACAGCTCTTCGAAGATTTCACGGTACAGGTACGCCTCTTTGGATCCCGGCGTGTTGTACGGGAAGCGGAAGCGTGCTGTTTCCAACTGCTGATCGGTAACCTGCTGAGCCGCTACTTCTTTCAGCGTATCGATCCAACTGTAGCCCACGCCGTCAGAGAACTGTTCTTTCTGACGCCATGCAACGCTGTGCGGCAGATAGGATTCAAAGCACTCGCGCAGGATGTGTTTTTCCATCTTGCCGTTGCCGCACATTTTGTCGCGTGGGTTGATGCGCATGGCGACATCGAGGAAGTTCTTGTCCAGGAACGGCACGCGAGCCTCCACACCCCAGGCAGACATCGCTTTGTTGGCGCGGGCGCAGTCATACTGGTGCAGAGCTAGCAGCTTACGCACGGTTTCTTCATGCAGCTCTTTGGCGTTTGGCGCTTTGTGGAAATAGAGGTAACCGCCGAATACTTCGTCAGAACCTTCGCCAGACAGCACCATCTTGATGCCCATTGCCTTGATTTTACGCGACATCAGGTACATCGGCGTTGAAGCACGAATCGTGGTGACGTCATAGGTTTCGATGTGATAAATCACGTCGCGAATTGCATCCAGCCCTTCCTGCACGGTGAAGTGAATTTCATGGTGCACGGTGCCCAAATGGTCAGCCACTTCCTGCGCCGCTTTCAAATCAGGTGCACCTTCTAAACCAACGGCGAAGGAGTGCAACTGAGGCCACCAGGCTTCACTACGCTCATCATCTTCTACGCGACGTGCGGCATATTTCTTGGTGATCGCGGAGATAACGGAAGAATCCAGGCCACCAGAGAGCAATACACCGTATGGTACGTCAGACATCAGGTGGCTTTTCACCGCCTCTTCTAACGCATCACGCAGCGCTTCTTTGTCCGTTTCGTTGTCTTTTATTGCTTCGTAGTCAAACCAGTCGCGCTGGTAATATTCACGGATTTCACCGTCTTTGCTCCACAGGTAGCTACCTGCAGGGAACTCTTTGATGGTGCGGCAAACCGGCACCAGTGCTTTCATTTCAGACGCGACGTAGAAGTTACCGTGCTCATCGTAACCCATATACAGCGGAATAATGCCGAGGTGGTCACGGCCAATCAGGTAGGAGTCTTTTTCGCTGTCATACAGGGCAAAGGCGAACATGCCGCGAAGTTCATCCAAGAATGCTGGACCTTTTTCCTGATACAGCGCCAGAATGACTTCGCAGTCGGAGCCGGTCTGGAACGCGTAACGGTCACTGTATTGCTGACGCAATGCTTGATGGTTATAAATTTCACCGTTAACGGCCAGAATGTGGGTGCGCTCGGCGTTGTAAAGCGGCTGTGCCCCCGTATTGACGTCAACGATAGACAGACGTTCGTGAGCCAGAATCGCTTTGTCGCTGGCATAAACGCCGGACCAGTCTGGCCCGCGGTGACGCATTAAACGAGATAACTCCAGTGCTTTCTTACGCAGTTCAACAGGATCGCTTTTCAGATCAAGCACACCAAAAATAGAACACATACATGACTCCCAATAATGACAGATTCGACCTCAGTGACATTGATTTAGCATCAAAGTGCCATAGGAATTCAATATTATTTAATGAAAAAAGCCATTGATGTGGTATTTCGTTAATTTATTCGTTTTTTTGGTGTCGATTCTTCAAATTCATGAAGAGGAAAAGCCAGATTTTTAGTGATTGCATAATCTGGCCAAAATGGGGATCAGGCGTTTTCGAGCAATTGCTGTAGTAGCACGCCGTTTAGCATCGCGCGTTTAACCAACGCAAACGCGCTGATAGCTGAGAGATGGTTAAGGCTGGAGATCTCAATCGGCAGGTTATGACGAAATTCTTTCAGCACCTGCGTGTTGATACAGCGTTGAATTGCAGGAAGCAGTGTTTTTTCTGCTTCGGTAATTTCACCGGCAATCACGACTTTCTGAGGGTTGAACAGGTTGATTGCGATGGAAAGCGCTTTACCGAGGTTGATCCCAGCCTGTTCGATCACTTCGCGTGCGAGGGCATCACCGCGATTTGCCGCTTTGCAAATGGCGGTGATTGTTGGTTTATCCGTAGCGATTTTACTGGGGTAGCCCTGGCGTAATAGATGTTGTACCCGTTGTTCAATGGCGGCGTTGGCGACGACGGTTTCCAAGCAGCCGAAGTTACCACAGTGGCAGCGATCGCCGAGTGGATCGATCTGGATATGTCCGATCTCGCCCACGTTGCCGTTACTGCCGAGAAAAATTTGTCCGTTAACGAGAATACCTGCGCCTGTACCGCGATGAACGCGAACCAGAATAGAATCCAGCGAGTCGTGGGTGGCACCGAAATAGTGTTCTGCCAGCGCCAGACTACGAATGTCGTGACCGACAAAGCTGGTAACGTTGAACTGGCGTTGCAGATTTTCAACCAGTTTCCAGTTATTCACGCTGATGTGCGGCATATAGCGAACAATGCCTGCCACCGGATCAACCAACCCAGGCAGTACAACGGAGATTGCAATGAGTTCGCGAATGCGGCGCTGGTGGCTGGCGATAAAGCCGCCAATCGCCTGAAAAAGCGCGGCTTCCAGCGCCTCCTGTGTTTTTTCTTGCAGGTCGTAGTGCATTTCTTCCAGCGCTTTTCCCTGCAAATCGTACAGCCCAATGGTCACGTCGTAACGACCAAGACGGATGGCGATAGAATGGAAAGGGCGGTTTTCGGTGATAATTGAAATGGCGCGCCTGCCGCCAGTGGAGGCCTGCTGATCGACTTCTTTGATAAGCCCGCGCTCCAGAAGTTGGCGGGTGATTTTTGTGACGCTGGCAGGTGCAAGCTGGCTCTGTTCTGCTATCTGAATTCGTGAGATGGGGCCTTGCTGGTCAATCAGGCGGTAAACCACCGCGCTGTTTAATTGCTTAACCAGATCGACATTCCCTATCTGCGCCTGTCCGCCTGTGGTCATGAAAAAGTTACTCGCTTCTTTAGGTATAACGCAGAGATAAATGCGTCGTCTTCGTCAACATGGAGCAAGCCTATCTCGGTTTACCCCACGTATGTCTGCTTTACCCCGAGACGTTTTTCACTTTATCCCCAAACCGGGTTACCGTTAACAAACGTCTTGAGAATGTGATAATCACGGTCAAAAGCGGTCAGGTTTGCCACTTTACCGCTTTCAATAGTACCTAACTGCTTATCGACGCCGATGGCGCGAGCGGGATAGAGCGTCGCCATTCGAATGGCTTCATCCAGTGCTATACCAGCTTGTTCGACGCTATTACGCACGGCTTCAATCATGGTCAGTGCGGAACCGCTTAGTGTGCCGTGCTCATCGACACAAATGGCATCACGGTAGTATATGGTTTTACCAGCAAAAATGAATTGGTCAATATCTGCGCCCGCCGGTGCGGTAGCGTCGGTAACCAGCACCAGCTTATCGCCCTTGATACGTTTACTATTGCGAATATTGGCCCAGTCAACGTGTCGCCCATCCGCGATAATACCGCAATAGACTTCCGGAGCGTCGTAAATTGCGCCGACCAAACCGGGTTCGCGGCCAGTCAGATATGGCATGGCGTTGAACAAGTGAGTCGCGAAACGAATACCGGCCGCAAAACCCTGCTTAGCTTGTTCCCAGGTTGCATTGGAGTGCCCGGCAGAGACGATAATCCCCGTAGCCGTTAGCTGACGGATAACCGATGGCTCGACCTCTTCCGGTGCCAGTGTGATTTTTGTAATGGCATCCGCGTTAGCGCACAGAAAATCGACAAGCTCTTGCGTGGGCTGGCGAATAAAGGCGGGATCATGTGTACCTTTCTTTATCACGTTCAGCCACGGGCCTTCGAGATGTAGCCCCAGCGCCTGATGCTTATTCTGCGCCAGCCAGTCTCTCATCACATCGATGCTGTGTTTCATGAACGCATCGCTGGAGGTAATCAGCGTAGGTAAAAAACTGGTACAGCCTGAACGCTGGTTTGCCTGCTGCATGATCTCCAGCGTTTTGACGGAGATCGTGTCCAGTGAGTCGTTGAACTGCACACCGCCGCAGCCGTTCAACTGGAGATCGATAAACCCTGGCGCGAGAAATGCGCCGTTCAGGTCGTGTTGTTCAATGCCGGCAGGGAGCTCGGCAAGTGAGCAGACTCGCTCGATCAGCCCATCGGCAATCACGACGGCGTGATTATCCAGAATCTGATGGCCGGTGAAAATCCGGCAGTGGGTTAACGCGTACATCATCGACTCCCGCGATCGGTTAGAGGTTCTTCATACTTTCCGTTTCTAACTCACGGAAATACTTAACAGTTTTTACCTTTAGCTCCATCGTGGAAGGCTCATCGCACACCATGATGGCTTTGGCATGCAGTTGCAGACAACTGATCGTCCACATATGGTTAACATTGCCTTCTACCGCAGCCTGTAGCGCCTGCGCTTTGTTGCGGCCGGTCACCAGAATCATCACTTCTTCGGCATCCAGCAACGTACCAACGCCAACGGTCAGCGCAAATTTAGGGACCAGACTGACGTCCCCGCCAAAGAAACGGGAATTCGCGATGCGGGTCTCTTCCGTCAGCGTTTTAATGCGAGTACGGGAAGCCAGAGAGGAAGCGGGCTCATTGAAGGCGATATGTCCATCATTACCCACGCCGCCCATGAAAAGATGAATTTTTCCGTAAGACTTTATTTTCTCTTCATAACGGTGACATTCTGCTGTGGTGTCTTCTGCGTTGCCGTTCAACAGGTTAATGTTTTCACGCAAAATATCAACGTGATTGAAAAAATTCTGATGCATGAAGGTATGATAGCTTTCTGGATGGTCGGTCGGCAGGCCGACATATTCATCCATATTGAAGGTGACAACGTGTTTGAAGCTCACTAAACCTGCTTTGTGCATGGCGACCAGCGATTTATAAGCCTCCAGCGGTGAACTGCCTGTCGGTAACCCAAGAATAAAAGGGCGCTCTGCGCTGGGCTTGAAAGCGTTAATCTTTTCAACGATGTGGCGGGCTGCCCATTTTCCGACGTCTGCGGCGGTAGTTAAGGGAATGAGTCTCATCAGCACTCTCCTGATTTTCAAGTGGAATGAATTGCGTTATTGCGTCAAGCGCCAGTTGCGCGTGTTGTCTATGCATTAAAATTAGTCTACTCCGTTTTTTTTAATCTTGAAATAAGTTGGGGTTTTATTCAGGTATAAACTTTTAATATGCAGTTTTTGGGTGATTTTTATCACATAATTACGGGGTTTAATTTGTGTAGCGAATTATTTTTCTTACACTCCCCCTAAGAACCACCGCTGGTCACGTTTTTTGGCAATGACATTTTCAACAGCGACGTTTTTCGGCAGTGAAATTTATTGGCAGGTTTGTTTGCCCCACAACATTTCATTTATCTCGCAAAGGTAAGAGAGGGAAAAGTGAGTACTTTGAGCTATTTACAAAAAGTCGGCCGGGCGTTGATGGTGCCTGTCGCGACGCTGCCTGCTGCCGCTATCCTGATGGGGATTGGTTACTGGATTGATCCGGTTGGCTGGGGAAGCGAGAACGCGCTGGCGGCACTCCTCATCAAATCGGGTGAGGCGATTATCGGGCATATGGCGGTGTTGTTTGCTGTCGGTGTTGCTTACGGCATGTCGAAAGATAAGGATGGTGCGGCGGCATTGACCGGCTTTGTCGGTTATCTGGTGTTGACTACGCTGTGTTCTCCGGCCGTTGTCGCTATGATCCAACGGATCCCTGTTGAACAGGTGCCCGCTGCGTTTGGCAAGATTGAAAACCAGTTCATCGGGATTTTGGTCGGTGTGATGTCCGCCGAACTGTATAACCGCTTTAGCCAGGTTGAACTGCCTAAGGCGCTGTCGTTCTTCAGCGGACGCCGATTGGTCCCTATTCTGGTTTCTTTCCTGATGATTCTGGTGGCGTTCATTTTAATGTACGTCTGGCCGGTGATTTACAATGCGCTAGTGTCGTTCGGTGAACATATCCAACAGTTGGGCTCGGTGGGCGCCGGGGTTTACGCCTTCTTTAACCGTTTGCTGATTCCTGTTGGGCTACATCATGCGTTGAACTCTGTGTTCTGGTTTGATGTCGCGGGCATCAACGATATTCCTAACTTCCTAGCTGGTCAGCAGTCTATCGATTCTGGCAAAGCCGTGGTGGGGATCACCGGACGTTATCAGGCGGGCTTCTTCCCGATAATGATGTTTGGCCTGCCGGGGGCAGCGCTGGCGATTTACCACTGCGCCCGCCCTGAGAACAAAAGCAAAGTAGCTGGGATCATGCTGGCGGCGGCATTTGCCTCCTTCTTCACCGGGATCACCGAACCGCTGGAGTTTTCCTTCATGTTTGTGGCCCCGGTGCTGTATTTCCTACATGCGTTACTGACCGGTTTTTCCGTCTTTGTCGCGGCCAGTATGCATTGGATTGCCGGCTTTGGCTTCAGTGCCGGTCTGGTGGACATGGTGCTGTCCTCACGCAATCCACTTGCTACACAGTGGTATATGCTGCTTGCACAAGGGCTGGTATTCTTCATCATTTACTATGTGGTGTTCCGTTTTACCATCATGCGCTTCAACCTGTTAACGCCGGGACGTGAACTGGCCGTGAGCGGTAGCGAAGCTGATGGATATGACGTGAGTACCGCGATTGCAAGCGAGAAATCAGGCGATGCAGCGGTACTGGCGCGGGGTTACTTGCAGGCGCTGGGCGGCAAAGCCAACCTGATCGGCATTGATGCCTGTATCACACGCCTGCGTTTGAATGTGGCAGATTCCTCTCTGGTTGATGATGCGCAGGCGAAGCGTCTTGGTGCGGCGGGCGTGATTCGTCTGAATAAGCAAAGCGTCCAGATTGTCGTTGGCACACAGGCTGAATCGATAGCGACCGCGCTGAAAGCGGAACATAACAAGGCGTAATATGACGGCGTTATATGTTTAACGTGCTGTTGTGTCGATGAAATAGATAGGGCGAGATAGCAATCTCGCCTTTTTTTTCGTTATGAATAATTAAATGAAACTAACGGTTGTTTCCCAGCGTAGCTTGTTGGATCATTGTCGGTTATACGTCGTTTTAGCATTGAGGAATGAAGAATGAGTGAGGCTGAAGCCCGCCCAACCAACTTTATCCGTCAGATTATCGATGAAGATCTGGCGTCCGGTAAGCATGACCATATTCAGACGCGTTTCCCGCCAGAGCCGAACGGCTATCTGCATATTGGGCATGCCAAGTCTATTTGCCTGAATTTTGGTATCGCGCGTGACTATCAGGGGCAATGTAACCTGCGCTTTGACGACACCAACCCGGTAAAAGAAGATATCGAATACGTTGAGTCGATCAAACGTGACGTCGAGTGGCTGGGTTTTTCATGGAGCGGCGATGTTCGCTATTCTTCTGATTATTTCGATCAACTGCACGCGTATGCGGTTGAGTTGATCGGTAAAGGGCTGGCTTACGTTGATGAACTGACGCCCGAGCAGATCCGTGAATACCGTGGTACGTTGACGGCGCCGGGCAAAAACAGCCCTTACCGCGACCGTACCGTGCAGGAAAATCTGACGCTGTTTGAAAAAATGCGCAACGGGGGATTTGCGGAAGGTACGGCCTGCCTGCGTGCAAAAATCGATATGGCATCGTCCTTTATCGTAATGCGCGATCCGGTGCTGTACCGTATTAAATTTGCCGATCATCACCAGACGGGTAACAAGTGGTGCATCTACCCGATGTATGACTTTACCCACTGCATTTCCGATGCGCTGGAAGGGATCACGCATTCGCTGTGTACGCTGGAATTCCAGGACAACCGTCGTCTGTATGACTGGGTGTTGGATAATATCACCATTCCTTGCCATCCGCGTCAGTATGAGTTCTCTCGCCTGAATCTTGAATACGCGATTATGTCCAAGCGTAAGTTGAATCAACTGGTTACGGAAAATGTCGTTGAAGGATGGGACGATCCACGTATGCCGACTATCTCTGGTCTGCGTCGTCGCGGTTATAGTGCGTCTTCTATCCGTGAATTCTGCGTGCGCATCGGCGTCACGAAACAGGATAACAACGTGGAAATGGCCGCGCTGGAATCCTGCATCCGCGACGATCTGAATGAGAACGCCCCGCGCGCGATGGCGGTGTTGGATCCGGTCAAAGTGGTGATCGAGAATCTTCCAGCCGGGCATGAAGAGTTTGTCACGATGCCAAACCATCCGAACAAGCCAGAAATGGGCTCACGTCAGGTTGCATTCAGCCGCGAAGTTTACATCGATCGCGCTGATTTCCGCGAAGAGGCCAACAAACAGTACAAGCGTCTGGTGTTGGGTAAAGAAGTGCGTCTGCGTAATGCCTATGTGATCAAAGCCGAGCGTATTGATAAAGATGAGCAGGGCACCATCACCACGATCTACTGTAGCTATGATGCGGAAACGCTGAGCAAAGATCCGGCTGATGGCCGTAAAGTGAAAGGTGTGATCCATTGGGTTTCTGCGGCACACGCGGTGCCAGCGGAGTTCCGTCTGTACGATCGCCTGTTTAGTGTGGCAAACCCTGGCGCAGCGGAGGACTTCCTGTCGACGATTAATCCAGACTCACTGAAGATTACGCAAGGTTTTGTAGAAGCGAGCCTGGTGCAGGCGGAAGCAGAGAAAGCGTATCAGTTTGAGCGCGAAGGTTACTTCTGTGCCGACCGCGTTTACTCCAGTGCAGAACATATGGTGTTTAACCGTACGGTTGGACTGCGTGATACCTGGGTAGGCTAACGCCACCAGTAAGAAGACAAAAATAAAACCGCCTCGGCGGTTTTATTTTTTATGCGGTCGATTTATCGTGTTGATTCGTGCAGGGTTTCATCCTCGCGGCAATCCCCTTCACTGCAATGCCCATAGAGATACAAACTGTGGTTGGTCAGTTTAATGCCGTGTCTTTCTGCGATCTCGCGTTGGCGTGCTTCGATAGATTCATCGCGGAATTCAATGACTTTGCCACAGTCGAGGCAAATTAAGTGATCGTGATGATGCTGCTGTGTCAGTTCGAAAACGGATTTACCCCCTTCGAAGTTATGACGAGTGACGATGCCCGCATCATCAAATTGGTTGAGTACGCGATAGACGGTAGCAAGACCAATCTCTTCGCCCATATCAATCAATCTCTTATATAAATCTTCCGCACTGACGTGGTGACAGACAGGATCCTGTAACACTTCCAGAATTTTCAGTCTTGGAAGAGTGACTTTCAGGCCGGCCTTCTTTAATGCGATATTGTTGTCAGTCATGCGGGTTTAGTCCTGTTGCTTACTTATCAATGGAGGCTGCCTAGCCTATGACATCGGTCGGCGCAAAAATGTAATAGCGTCCCAATTATAGAACCGCACATACAAAATGAAAACAAGGGAATGTTAACAATATTGTCCCCATTCACACTACTGGTATATAACGCAATCCGTTGTTGATGAATGAGGAAATGGTGAAGCACATATAAAACCGATGGGATTATTGTACAGGTTTACTGATAGAAGTTAAAAAAATGTATCAATTATTATGAAAGATTTTACCTATCAATGTTATTTTGGCTCTGATAGTGATTATCAGAGCCAACGTGGTTTACCCAACCAGCTCTTTCAGATTCAGTTCATCGCTGATCTGTTTCACCCACGTTGTTACGCGTTCGCTGGTCAGTTCAGGCTGACGGTCTTCATCGATAGCCAGGCCGATGAAGTGATTGTCGTCGGCGAGCCCTTTAGAGGCTTCAAAATAATAGCCTTCTGTTGGCCAATGGCCGACAATCGTCGCGCCGCGAGGCTCAATAATGTCACGAATGGTGCCCATGGCATCACAGAAGTATTCTGCATAGTCTTCCTGATCGCCACAGCCAAATAGGGCAACCAGTTTCCCAGTGAAATCAATTTCTTCCAGTGAAGGAAAAAAGTCATCCCAATCACACTGAGCTTCACCGTAATACCAGGTTGGAATACCTAGCAGCAGGATATCGAAACCTTCAAGGTCCTCTTTGCTGCTTTTGGCGATGTCATGAACATCCGCAACGTTGGTGCCTAACTGCTGTTGGATCGTTTTGGCGATGTTTTCAGTGTTACCAGTATCACTGCCAAAGAATATTCCGATGAGTGCCATGAATTGAATAACCTCTTGATTCCTAATGGTATGGTGTAATGTTTCACCCACTTATCCATTAATAATAACAGACACTCACATCAGGAGAAACTCGTATCGGTAAGGAGGCGTAAATCAAGAACATATGAAATGCGGAGGGCAGTAAAAGAAACGAAGCGTATCCCTGCTGAGGCCAAATTCCACATAATTGATATGGATTATGTCATCGTCTAGGAGCAAATGCACATATCCTTAAGTGTATTTTTATGTTAACAATAATGTTTCATTTTTTATGAATGCGCTTTTTATTTTAAGGGCTAATTTCGGTTGTAATTGAAAGCAGGCTTTTGTTTGTAATAAATAAAAGTCACTTCACGGTACGTTACTATTCATGAGAATTAAAAGCATACAAAAGATAATGTTTTTATCAAATTGAACACTTGTGACATTTATTGGGAATATTCCTAATAAATGAAGGCAAGAATTATACCCATTTACAGGCGAGGTGATAAAAATACGGAGGTATTTTTTATCCTTTTGATGTTAAAGAATGAAATGGAAACTTAGTATAAGCGGGCTTGCCGACATACATGAGACACGGACGACAGCGCTTTTGATGGTAACTCACTGATTGAAAATCCCTATATCTATAAAAATAAGTGAGTTCATTCTCAATATGAAAAATTATTTTAATAAATATGGCGAGAGCGCTAAATATTCTCTGCGTTTAGCCGATGAGTTAGCGTGGTTTTTGAGTTTTCAACTCGGTGAAATATGAACGCTAGAGAGAAGTGACCTGTTTCATGGTGTGAATTTTATGATTCATATCGGTTGATTAGCGATAAAAATCTTTTTAACCATTTTCCTGATTTGGAGTGAGCTATGAGACTTATAAAAAATATTGCCATCAGAACCGCTATGTTATGGGTGCTGGGCACTTTTTGTATTCTTTGGGGCGGCGTATCAATATATACCATATTCTCTTTTAAAGAGATGACGGCGAGCTCGAAAACCAGCACCTTGCTGGTTCAGAACATGAATTTTATCAACCAGGGCAACGATCAGTACTTCCGTATGGTAACCCGTCTGGCGCGCGCTGTTGACGCTCGCCGCAGTGGTGATAATGCCACCGCAGATAAAGAGCAGGCTTCTGCACTTGTCGCGCTGGATAAACTGAAGTCCGATTTGGTGGCATTTAATGCTATCGATCATGCGGGTCTGGATGCTTCTCTGGTGCAGGCCGTCAGCCGTGACTGGAATAACCTGGTTGTTCAGGGCGTTGAGCCGCTTTATCAAAAAGCCGTTGCCAATGCGCTGGATGATTACCAAAATCAGGCCAAGAACGTTGTGCCGCCGCTGAGTCGCCAGTTTGGTGCGTCTTTAACCGCATTCAGTAAAGCCAGTGCAGAGAAATTCGATGCAGCGGGTGTGCGTTTTGAGCTAATTACCACGATTGGGCAGAACATTTTGCTAAGCGGATTGGTTATCGGTCTTATCATGCTGTTCCTGACCGATCGTTATCTGGTGGTGTGTCTGACCCGTCCGTTAAATGACCTGCGCGATCACTTTAGCGTGATTGCTTCTGGTCATCTAGGCAAGCCAATTCTGGATTTCGGCAACAATTGTGTAGGGCGCCTGTTCCCGCTGCTACGTGAAATGCAGGGGAGTCTGGCCAACACGGTTAGCACGATCAGAAACAGCACGGATTCCATCTATCAGGGTGCTTCTGAGATTGCGGCGGGCAACAACGATCTGTCTTCACGAACCGAAGAGCAGGCTTCCGCACTGGAAGAAACTGCGGCTAGCATGGAGCAATTGACGGCGACGGTGAAACAGAACGCTGAAAACGCCAACCACGCTAGCCAACTGGCATTACAAGCGTCGACAACGGCGAAGAAAGGTGGAGAAATCGTTGAGAACGTGGTGAAAACCATGGCAGAAATCTCCGGCAGCTCGAGAAAAATCGCAGAAATCACTACCGTGATTAACGGCATCGCTTTCCAGACCAACATTCTGGCGTTGAACGCGGCAGTGGAAGCGGCACGTGCGGGTGAGCAAGGGCGCGGGTTTGCCGTGGTCGCGGGTGAAGTACGCAGTCTGGCGCAGCGCAGTGCGCAGGCGGCGAAAGAGATTGAAGGGCTGATTTCCGAGTCTGTTCGCTGTGTGGATACGGGTTCCAATCTGGTTAACGATGCCGGTGACACCATGCAGGATATCGTCCGTGCAGTCACCAACGTGACGGACATTATGGGCGAAATTGCGTCAGCATCGGAAGAACAGAGTAAAGGGATTGCGCAGGTTGGTCAGGCCGTGGCAGAAATGGACAGCGTAACGCAGCAAAACGCCGCGTTGGTTGAACAGGCATCGTCGGCCGCCTTGTCGCTGGAAGAGCAGGCGGCGTTGTTGAATCAGACGGTGTCGTTGTTCCAGTTGTCCGATATGCAGTCAGCGTTGAAAGTCGCGGCAAAGCCTGTGCAGAAAACGCAGCAGGTGATTGCACCCCGAGCAGGCAAAGCCTTGCCACCGAGTAATGATAACTGGGAAAAATTCTAAGCGTTGTTTTAATCCGAACGCGAGAGTTGGCTCTCAAATAGAAATTTGTGCGGCGTCAGAAATGGCACCGCACAAAATGTGAATATTGCAAGAAATGAGTGCGGAATTACACCAATCAGGGCTGCTGTTCCGCTAACTGCGACAGCAGCATCTCTTCAATCAATTCGCTGCGGCTGATGTTCCGCTCTTCAGCAAGGCTGTTCAGGATATCGACGGCATCGCTGTTAATCTTTAATTCAACACGGCGCAAACCACGCACTTTATCGCGACGTAATTGATTACGCTTGTTAATTCTTAGTTGTTCGTCACGCGAGAGCGGGTTGGTCTTGGGGCGGCCTGGACGACGCTCATCTGCGAACAGATCCAGTGTGGTGCGATCCGTTTGTTCTTTTGCCATAAGTAATGATACTGCAAGGTATTCGGACCAAAATACACGGTGCTGTCCGTCTTGTTCTACAGATAAAAGCGATACCGATTCTCACCCTGCAACAGAGGTTGCCAAAATGCGGTTTTTTATCTGTGAAACATGTCGGGAAGTTATGCGTGCATTTTGATGAAGTGGTTACAATGCTTGTGGCTGAATCAGCCGTCCCTCTACTGCGAGCGCCATCATACCTTAGCCGCATTGGCGTCGACAACGGTTAACTGTCGCCGTTATCATGAATCCGCCAGTGGCAATGTCGTCTGGTTAATTCGTGTCCAGAAAACGGTGTATAGCGCGTAAAACCGCATCGGGTTTTTCTGAGTGAACCCAGTGGCCCGCTCCGCTGATGACATGCGCGCGCGCCGCTGGGAACTGACGCAGCAGCGAGTCTCGGTAGCGATCGTCCAGGTAAGGAGAATCGCCGCCTCGGATGAACAGGATAGGGCCTTGCCAGACGGGAACATCCTGCCAGCCAACGATGTTTTCGTACTCATCCCACAACACTGGTACGTTAAAACGCCACTCACCCTGTTGGAAGGATTTCAGCAAAAATTGAATGACACCTTCTTCTATTATGTGCTGACGCATTAAGACGGCGGCTTCTGCGCGCGAGGTCAGCCCGGCTTCCGTGACGGCGCGTAGCGCAGAGAAAATGGTGTCGTGGCGGCGTGCCTGATAATCCACTGGTGCGATATCAATCGCGACCAGTTTGTCCAGTCGTTCGGGAATGAGCGCGCTGAGCGCCATGGCAACTTTTCCGCCCATTGAATGGCCAATAACGATAGCGCGTTCGATGTTCAGGTCATCCAGCAGTGTCAGCACATCTTGCGCCATCGCGGAGTAATTCATCTGCGGCGAGCGTGGCGACAAACCGTGATTGCGTAAATCGATTTGCAGGATGTCATGCGTGTTTTGCAAATCTCTGCCTAATACGCCAAGGTTATCCAGTGTGCCAAACAGGCCATGAATCAGGACGACAGGGATTTTATCTGTGGGTTGGTGCGCATTTTGCCAGCGATGATTCAATTTCATGGTGAAGTTCATTCAGAGAGACATAGGCTTAGGGTATCATGACTTTAGAATCAATGTTGTCGCTGAAGGAATCGATATCGTCACTCGAAGGGATGTGAAAGGCATTGGGGCATAGTCTGACTTTTGCTATTGTCCCATTATGCCGCTGTTCGATAATATTTGAACGCCTGTATAATCCTTTTGATTTGAGTCATCTACCCATAGATGCCGGGTTACAGAAAGGTACATCTCTGTAATTTGCACAATTTTGGGTAAAAACAGCACTGGATAAAGATGAAAACTATTGACGTCGACGAAGAGCTTTATCGTTATATTGCCAGCCACACACAACATATTGGTGAAAGCGCATCGGATATTTTACGGCGCATGCTGAAATTTACCGCTGGTCAGCCTGTTACCACGCCAGCGGTAGAGGTTGCCACAACGGTGACGTCTCAGCCAGCCGTTGCGCCGAGCCCGCGCGATCGGGTACGGACCCTGCGTGAGCTGCTGCTGTCGGATGAATACGCTGAACAGAATAAGGCCATCAATCGCTTTATGCTGGTTCTGTCCACGTTGTATACCTTGTCGCCGCAGGAGTTTGCTGCCGCGACAGAATCTCTTCATGGTCGCACCCGAGTTTATTTTGCGGGCGATCAACAAACGTTGCTTCAGCATGGTACACACACAAAGCCTAAACATATTCCGGGCACGCCATACTGGGTAATTACCAACACGAATACCGATCGTAAACGTAGCATGGTTGAGCACATCATGTTGACGATGCAGTTCCCTACGGAACTGACAGAAAAAGTGTGCGGAACCATCTGATTATTTATCAACTATTTATCTAACTACAGCGTTAGGGAGAAGCGCCAATGGCTAATCACCCACGGGCCGGGCAGCCTGCCCGGCAGAGCGATTTGATTAATGTGGCACAGTTAACGTCACAATATTATGTGCTGCGGCCGGAAGTCGGCAACACAGCGCATGCGGTGAAATTCGGCACGTCTGGTCATCGAGGTAGCGCGGGGCACCATAGCTTTAATGAACTGCACATTCTGGCGATTGCGCAGGCGATTGCTGAAGAGCGTAAAAAGCAAGGCATCAGCGGCCCGTGCTATGTCGGTAAAGATACTCACGCGCTCTCCGAACCTGCGTTTATCTCTGTGCTTGAAGTGTTGGCTGCCAACGGCGTGGATGTGATCGTGCAGTTGGATAATGGTTTTACTCCAACACCTGCGGTGTCTAACGCAATTCTGGTTCACAATCGTCAGAGTGGGGCGCTGGCGGACGGCATAGTAATCACGCCGTCCCACAACCCGCCGGAAGATGGTGGCATTAAATATAACCCGCCTAACGGTGGCCCGGCAGACACCAATCTCACTAGCGTGATTGAGAAACGTGCGAATGCCCTGCTGGCGGATGAACTGCGTGACGTGAAGCGTATTACACTGGAGCAGGCGTGGAAAAGCGGATATGTCCACGAGCAGGATCTGGTTCAGCCGTATGTAGAAGGGCTGGCTAGCGTTGTGGATATGGCGGCGATTCAACGTGCCGGTCTGAAACTGGGTGTCGATCCGCTGGGTGGTTCCGGCATTGCCTACTGGCAGCGTATTGCCGAGCACTACAAGCTGGATCTGACGCTGGTGAATGATGCAGTCGATCAAACATTCCGCTTTATGTCGCTGGATCACGACGGCGTGATTCGTATGGACTGCTCGTCAGAATTCGCCATGTCAGGGCTGCTGGCGCTGCGTGATAAATTCGATTTGGCGTTTGCCAACGATCCTGACTATGACCGCCACGGTATCGTCACCCCTTCCGAGCTGATGAACCCGAACCACTATCTGGCGGTGGCGATCAACTATCTGTTCCAGCATCGTCCACAGTGGGGACAATCTGTTGCTGTCGGTAAAACGCTGGTATCCAGTGCGATGATTGACCGCGTAGTGGCAGATTTGGGCCGTAAGCTGGTGGAAGTACCCGTTGGTTTCAAATGGTTCGTTGACGGCCTGTATGACGGTAGCTTTGGCTTTGGTGGCGAAGAGAGTGCGGGGGCGTCCTTCCTGCGCTTTGATGGCACGCCGTGGTCGACGGACAAAGACGGTATCATCCTGTGTCTGCTGGCGGCGGAAATTACGGCCGTGACGGGTAAAAACCCACAGCAGCATTATGATGAGTTGGCACAGCGCTTTGGCGCACCGAGCTACAGCCGTATTCAGGCCTCTGCGACGCATGCACAGAAAGCCGTGCTGTCCAAGCTGTCCCCTGAGCAGGTATCGGCCAGCACGCTGGCGGGCGATCCGATTACTGCTCGCTTAACCGCTGCGCCGGGCAATGGTGCATCGATTGGCGGCCTGAAAGTGATGACGGAAAACGGCTGGTTTGCCGCACGACCTTCCGGTACCGAAGAAGCCTACAAAATCTACTGTGAAAGTTTCCTCGGGGTGGAACACCGCGAGCGCATCGAGCAAGAAGCGGTAGAAATTGTCAGTGCGGTACTCGCAACGGCGAAATAAGTAAAAAAGGCGCTGCTTGCAGCGCCTTTCAGACTGCTGGAAAAGTCCGCAGAGCGGGTGTAACGGATCGTAAAGACGCTGCAAGTACGTCCATGTATGCTCGATTTGCGCAGATATGAATCTCATCCCTGAGATTCACTCTTTCAGAGCCGTCGCAAGCGACGTTCAAAAACGTTCCTGACGTTTTTGTCTCTGGCGCAAACGCTTTACTGTTCTATTCCGTTACGCCCGTTTTCATTCGGCAAATAGGTTTTTCAACGGTCTGCTTTTTTAATCTTGTACAGCCAGAAAATGCAGAACGTCTTTATCCCAATGCGACCAGCAACGCTCCCACAGAAATCAGCGCAACGCCGGCTCCCGCTATCAGCGAAATCTTTTCTCCCAGCAGAATGACTGCCAGCACGACAGCGAAGACCACGCTGAGCTTATCGATCGGAGCGACCTGAGCGACATTACCGCTCTTCAATGCGACAAAGTAAAACAGCCATGACAGCGCCCCCGCGACGCCGCTGAGCACGATAAACAACAGCGCTTTTTTATTGGCGACGACCTCACCGACCAGTGCCAGTTTGCCTTGCGCGACCACTACCCCTACCAGAAAAAGTGCCATGATGACGGCACGAATCGCGGTCGCCGTATTGGCGTCCAGATTTTGCAGACCAATCTTGCCAAATATTGCGACCAGCGCGGCGCATACGGCAGACAGCAAGGCGTAAATTAACCAACTACTCATGACAGTGTATTCCTGAAAAAAAGCAAGCGCGTATAGCGGGAGACATGCTCTACGGACGTCGCCTGATACAGAAGGATGATTTTACGGCATAAAACGATAACCGATAGCGGTTTCAGTCAAGAGATGGCGCGGTCTTGCCGGATCGCTTTCCAGCTTCTGGCGCAGGTGTCCCATATAAACGCGCAGATAGTGGCTGTGTTCGACGGCGTTCGGCCCCCAAACCTGCGTCAGTAGCTGACGTTGCGTTAGCACTTTGCCTGGGTTGGCGAGGAGTGTGGCTAACAGACGAAATTCGATGGGCGTCAGGTGCAGTTCCTGACCGTCGCGATTCACCTGCCGATTGAGTAAATCCACGGTGATCGCACCGAAGCTCACCAGCGGCGTTTCCTGCTGTGTATTACTGTGGCGACGCAGTGCGACGCGCAATCGCGCCAGCAGTTCGCCGATGCCGAACGGCTTGGTCAGATAATCATCGGCACCGGCATCCAGCGCATCTATTTTATCCTGCTCGTCGGTACGGGCAGAAAGCACAATCACGGGCAGGTTGCTCCACTGGCGTAAATCGCGGATGTAGTCGATGCCGTCGCCGTCCGGCAGGCCCAAATCGAGAACAATCAGGTCGGGTTTGCGTGTGGCCGCTTCCAGCAGGCCACGCTGCATCGTTTCTGCGTCAAACACGCGACAGCCTTCGCCTTCCAGCGCCTGACGAACAAAACGACGGATCTCTTTTTCGTCTTCAACGATCAGAATGGTGGCCTGCAATGGATTCAGTGCTCCTCAATATCTTCCGGTTCAAGATCCGGTGCTGCCGACAGCGGTAGGGTGAAATGGAAGACGGCACCGCCGCTTTCGGCATTAGCTGCCCAGATACGACCGCCGTGAATTTCCACAATTGCCCGACAGATTGCCAGCCCCAGCCCCACGCCGGGAATTGATGATTCTTTGTGGCCACGAGAAAATTTATCAAAAATCATGCTTTCCTGGCCGTGTTCAATGCCTGGGCCATTGTCCTGCACGATGATTTCCAACACGCTTTCCTGCGTATCGTGCTGCGAAGCAGCGCTCTCTGCCATCAGGCCTGCTGAAACAATACTTGCTGAAATAGCGATCGTGGCCTGTTCTCCGGCGTACTTCAGCGCATTCTCCAACAGGTTAATGAACACGCGTTCCACCAGCCCTGCATCACAATAAACCAGAACCATCTCATCAGGTAGCGTAACCTGAATGGTGTTTTTCGCCAGCGCGCTTTCCAACTGCTGTAGGGCGCTGCCGATAAGCTCCTCCGGCGTTTGCCACTCTTTGCGCAGGTTAAAACCATCCGACTGAATACGCGCCATATCGAGTAGGTTATTCACCAGTCGCGTGGTGTTTAAAATGTGCTGACGAATCTGGTTGGCCTGCTGGGCATAAGGTGATCCTGCGCTTGCCAGATTCAACGTCAGAATCTCGGCCTGACCAAAAAGTACGGTCAGCGGCGTGCGGAGATCGTGCGAAAGCGCGGCAAGCAGAGAGTTACGTAGCTGTTCACGCTCGGCATCCAGCCGGGCATTTTCGGTACTTTGCAGCAGATGCAGGCGCTCCAGCGCGTTGGCGATCAGCACGGTAAAGGTTTCCAGCAGGCGCTGCTGCTCGGGGATCATCAACTGGCGGGCGTTATTGGGCTCGATTGCCAACACGCCGAAGATTTGCTGCGTGGTGGCGAGCGGCAGAATCTGATACGACACGCCGGGTAGGGTGGCCGTTCCCGCTCCGGCAGGCGCGCGATGATCGAAGCTCCAGCGGGCGATAGCATGATCGACAATTAACTGCTGGCCGTCTCGCGCAGGCTGTGCGAGTTCAGGCGAGGTATGATGCAGGCTATCGGTAAGCAGAAGTGCGATCCTGGCCTGAAACGTTGTGCTGAGAAAATGCTGGCTGGTTTCGACAATATCGGCGCTGGACAGGCTGCGGTTCAGCGCCTTGGACATCTCATACAGATGGCGGACGCGCTGCTCGCGATAACGGGCGACTCTGGCCTGATAGCGCACGCCTGCGGTCAGATTACCCACCAGCAGGCCGACGCCGAGCATCACGATAAAAGTGACCAGATATTGTGCATCCGAGACGGCAAACGTACCACGCGGCAGAATAAAGAAGAGATCGAAACTGGCGACGTTGATGATGGCGGCGAACACCGACGGCCAGCGGCCAAAAAAGAGTGCGACGATTACCACGGCCAGCAGGTAAATCATCACCAGATTGACCGGTTCCAGCATGGCAAACGGCGACCATGAGGCGAGCAGGGTGATCAAGGCACACAGCAGCGTTGCCAGTCCGCAGCCGACGAGCTGAATGCGCCATTTCTCTACCAGCCCGCGCGCATCAGGCGTTTTAATCGGTGCGGCTGGCACGTCATCCTGTACGGCGACTACGACCAGATCGAGATCCGGCCCGAGTCGGCCGAGCCGTTCGGCAAAATGCGTGCGCCACCACCAGCTGAAGCGCTGCTCTACGTGGCGACCAATGACGATTTTGCCGAGATTGTGCTCACGCGCATAGCGAAGGACGGCAAGCTCTTCGTCGGGTTCCGATAGCGTAACCGTTTCAGCCCCTAAATCTTGCGCCAGCTTGAGCGCCCGCAAGATGGCGCGCCGTTGAGGTTCAGGCAAACGATGCAGACGCGGCGTTTCGACGTAAACGGCGTGCCAGGCGCTGCCCAACCGTGCCGCCAGCCGTGCTGCCGTACGCACCAGTTTTTCATTGCCCGTGCCGTGGCCGATGCATAACAGAATGGCATCGCGCGTATGCCAGACCTGCTCGCGGCCTTTCCCGGCACGCATGGCGCGCATTTGATCGTCAACCCGATCCGCCATGCGCCGCAGCGCCAGCTCACGCAGGGCGATCAAATTGCCTTTACGGAAAAAATTCTCGACGGCACGCTCGGCCTGAAGCGGCAGATACACTTTGCCTTCATTCAGGCGCTGGCGCAGATCGTCCGGCGGCAGGTCCACCAAAATAACTTCGCTGGCCTGATCGAAGATCGGGTCTGGCACGGTTTCTCGTACGCGAATTCCCGTGACGCCGCCGACCACGTCATTCAGGCTTTCCAGATGCTGAACATTCACTGTAGTAAAGACATCGATACCGGCATCGAGCAGTTCCTGCACGTCCTGCCAGCGTTTGGGATGACGAGAGCCGTTAACGTTGCTGTGCGCCAGTTCGTCAATCAGAATCAGCGCCGGACAGCGCGCCAGTGCTGCATCCAGATCGAACTCAACCGTGTGGCGACCGTGATGACGAAAGTGCCTGAGTGGCAGCAGCGGTAAACCATCCAGCAGCGCGGCGGTTTCGCTGCGGCCGTGGGTTTCGACCACGCCGACCAGAATGTCCAATCCCTGCGCCCGCAGCCGCTGGGCTTCCTGCAACATGGCATAGGTTTTCCCGACACCCGCACAGGCACCAAAAAAGATTTTCAGCTTGCCGCGCGGTGGTACACCGACCTGAGCTAACAGGCTATCGGGATCCGGGCGACGATCTTCACCGTCAATCATGTTCTATCCCTTATTAGCGCGGCCTGAACAGTCGTCAGGCCGCAGCAAAGACGGCGGGGAGTCTGGCTCCCCGTATAGTCACTAATAATAACCCACTGTCGATTAAGGCAGGGGCTTTTCCTTATCCAGCGCCAGATTCAGCAGCAGGACATTGACCGTCGGCTGCCCAATGAACGCGGGCTTACTCGTTTCGGTAAATCGATCGATCAATTGCTGTACCTGCTGGAGTGACATGCCTCTGGCCTGCGCAATGTGCAGCGCCTGATAGCGTGCGGTTTCAGGGGAGATTTGCGGATCCAGCCCGCTGCCGGAGGCCGTCAACAGCTCGGCAGGCACGGGGTGCTGATTACCGACAATCTGATGCCAGTAAGCCGTGCGTTCACCGATCAGTTTATCCAGCGCGGGATTGCTGGCAGCCAGATTGCTGCCGCCGGATGCCCGCGCGTTATACGGCCCATCTGATGTGGTGGAAGGGCGCCCCTGAAAATAGCCAGCCCGGCTGAATGGCTGCCCGATCAGGGATGAACCAACGACGGTATTCTCACGGTAAAGCAGCGATCCGTTTGCCTGTGTCGGGAACAACCACTGTGCCAACATTGTTGTCAACAGCGGGTAGGCCAGACCGGTAAACAGCAGCAAGAATAAGAATAAAAACAAAGAGGAACGTAAATAGCGCATAGCGTATACCCGTCAGTCCTTAAGCCAGATTCAGCCCAGTCAGCAACATATCAATCAGCTTGATACCGAGGAACGGCACCAGCAGCCCGCCAAAACCATAAATCCACAGATTGCGACTTAACTGTGCCGCCGCGCTCATGGGGCGATAGCTAATCCCTTTGAGCGCCAGCGGGATCAGAAACACAATAATCAGCGCATTGAAGATCACCGCAGACAGCATGGCTGACGTGGGAGAATGCAGTTGCATCACGTTTAGCGCATTGAGCTGCGGATAGGTGGCTGCAAAAGCCGCTGGGATAATGGCGAAATATTTCGCCACGTCGTTGGCGATACTGAACGTGGTCAGCGAGCCGCGCGTCATCAGCATCTGTTTGCCGATATGCACCACTTCGATCAACTTGGTCGGGTTGGAATCCAGATCGACCATGTTGCCCGCTTCTTTCGCTGCCTGTGTACCGGAGTTCATCGCCACCGCGACATCGGCCTGTGCCAGAGCGGGAGCATCGTTCGTGCCGTCACCGGTCATCGCCACCAGTCTGCCTTCGGCTTGATACTGGCGAATCAGCGCCAGCTTGGTTTCCGGTGTGGCTTCTGCCAGAAAATCATCGACGCCCGCTTCTGCGGCAATCGCTGCCGCCGTGAGTGGGTTGTCGCCGGTGATCATCACGGTTTTGATCCCCATACTGCGCAGTTCGGCAAAGCGCGCCTTGATGCCACTTTTCACGATATCTTTCAGCTCCACCACGCCAAGTATGCGTTTGCCTTCTGCAACCACCAGCGGTGTGCCGCCGCTGCGTGCGACGTTGGATACCGCTTCCTCGACCTGATGCGGGAAATCGCCATTGTTTGCTTCAATGTAGCGACGCAGGGCATCGACGGCGCCTTTACGAATGGTGCGCTGCCCAAAATTGACGCCACTCATGCGCGTCTGGGCGGTAAAGGGAACAAAGGTGGCGTCCAGCGACGTTACGTCCTGCTCCGGCAGGGTAAAGCGCTGCTTTGCCAGCACCACGATGCTGCGGCCTTCTGGTGTTTCATCGGCTAAAGAGGCAAGGCGTGCGGCATCAGCCAGTGCCTGCTCGGTGACGCCCGGCGCGGGCAGGAAAGCGGAAGCCTGACGGTTACCCAGCGTAATGGTGCCCGTTTTATCCAGTAACAGAACGTCGATATCACCCGCCGCTTCGACAGCACGGCCGCTAGTGGCGATCACGTTAGCCCCCAGCATCCGGCTCATCCCCGCTACGCCGATCGCTGACAGCAGGCCGCCGATGGTGGTCGGGATTAGGCAGATGAGTAGGGCGACCAGTACGGTCACGCCGACGACATCGCCACTGTTATTCGCCTGTACGCCGAACCAGGAGAAAGGGTATAGCGTGGCAGTTACCAGCAGGAAGATGAGCGTAAGCTCGATCAGCAGAATGGTTAAAGCGATTTCGTTCGGCGTTTTCCGACGCTGTGCCCCTTCAACCATCGCAATCATTCGGTCGAGGAAGGTTTCGCCGGGATTGACGCTGCACTGAATCACCAGCCAGTCGGACAGCACGCGCGTGCCGCCTGTAACGGAAGCAAAATCGCCGCCGGACTCGCGGATCACCGGGGCGGATTCCCCGGTAATAGCGCTTTCATCGACGGATGCACCGCCTTCCAGCACCTCGCCGTCGCACGGAATGGTTTCACCCGCGCTTACCAGCACGATATCGCCTTTACGCAGGCTGTCTGCCGGTACCGATTCCGAACTGGCATCGTGATGTGGCGCGGAGAGCTTGTTAGCCCAACTGGTTTTCTTGACGCCTTTCAGCGCGTTGGCCTGCGCTTTGCTGCGACCTTCCGCCAGCGCTTCGGCTATATTGGCGAACAGGACGGTAAACCATAACCAGAGTGACACCAGCCCGGTAAACACGGCATTCCCTTCCGTTTTACCCGCCAGAATAGTCAGCCAGACGAGGGTGGTCAGCATACTGCCGAGGTACACCACGAACATGACCGGGTTGCGCCACTGCACGCGTGGATCGAGTTTCTTCAACGCATCTTTCAGCGCCGAACGGATTAACGTTCTGTCAAACAGCGTTTGCTGTTTACGTTTGCCAACATGGCGGGAGGCCTCACCCTGTTGGGCCGAGGTCGGTTCATTTGTTGCCTGATGATTCATCGTGTGACGAGTCATAAAAAGTCTCCAGCCTTAGTGAGTCAGGCCGAACGGTAAATGTTCAGCGACTGGCCCTAACGCCAGTGCAGGGATAAATGTCAGCGCACCAATCAGCAGTACGATGGCAATGAGCATGCCGATAAACAGCGGACTACGGGTCGACAGTGAGCCTTTGCTTTCCGGCTGGCGTTTTTTCACCACCAGCGAACCTGCGATAGCCAGCACGGGTACCATGACGGCAAAGCGGCCCAGCAGCATGGCGACAGCGAGCAGGACGTTATAGAACGGCGTATTGACGCTCAGGCCGGCAAACGCGCTGCCGTTGTTATTCGCGGCGGAAGACACCGCATAGAGCACTTCGCTAAAGCCGTGTGCACCGGGGTTCAGAATGCCGCTGCGTCCCGCTTCCGTACTCAGCGCTAGCGCAGTGCCGAGCAGCACCAGTGCGGGCGGAATCAGAATCGCCAGTGCGGTCATCTTCATCTCATAGACTTCGATCTTTTTGCCCAGATATTCCGGTGAGCGACCAATCATCAGGCCAGCAATAAAGACGGTCAGAAGCACGAACAGCAGCATGCCGTATAGGCCAGAGCCGACGCCGCCGAACACTACTTCGCCAATCTGCATCAGCCACATGGGAACCATACCACCAAGTGCCGTGAAGGAATCGTGCATCGCGTTCACTGCGCCACACGATGTCGCTGTTGTGACAACGGCATAAAGGCTAGACGTCAGAATGCCAAAACGCGTCTCTTTACCTTCCAGATTCGCGGCGCTGTCCGCGCCTAATGCCAGCAGATGGGGGTTACCGATGACCTCCATTTTCATCACTACGGCAGCGGCGACGATAAAGATTAGCCCCATGGCCCACAGCAGTGCATAGCCCTGACGGTTGTCACTGACGGCTTTACCAAAGGCGAAGCACAGCGCAGTAGGAATCAACAGGATCGCCAGCATTTGCACGATGTTGCTCAGCGCGGTCGGGTTTTCAAACGGGTGCGCCGAGTTGGCACCAAAGAAACCGCCGCCGTTGGTACCAAGCAGTTTAATCGCTTCCTGTGAGGCAACCGGCCCCATCGGCAGCGTTTGTGCTGCGCCGTCCAGTGTGGTCAGATGTTGGTAAGGCAGCAGATTCTGTAATACGCCCTGACTGACAAAGAACAGTGCTAGTAACAGAGAAAGCGGCAGTAATACGTACAGCGTGATACGAAGCAGATCGAGCCACGCATTACCCAGCGTATCGACACTGCGACGGGAAAACGCGCGGATTAACGCGAAAGCCACCGCAATGCCGCTGGCGGCGGAAAGGAAATTTTGTACCGTTAGGCCAACCATCTGACTCAGGTAGCTCAACGTGTTTTCACCGCTGTAGGCCTGCCAGTTGGTATTCGTGACAAAACTGATCGCCGTGTTTAACGCCAAATGCCACGACAGCCCTGGCATATTTTCTGGGTTAAGCGGCAGTGCCCCCTGCGCCATTAACAGCACAAACAGCACGAGAATACCGATTAGGTTGAGCGTCAGAATGGCTGCCGCATACTGTTGCCAGCGCATTTCCGTCGTATCCAAAGCGAAAAGGCGCGCAGTACCCGCCTCAAATTTTTGCAGGCGCGTACCCGTCTCGCCCTCAATCAGACGGGCCAGTACGCTGCCCAACGGCTGGGCTACGATCAGCACCGTGATCAGCAGACCAAAGATCAGTAAAAAAGCGTCAGCGGCCATCAGAATTCCTCCGCCTTCAACAAGGCATAAACCAGATAGGCCAGTAATAGCAGCACGAGTAGGCCGCCTAAGACGATGCTAAGCGTCACAACACACCTCCAGAACAGAATAGACAGCGTCAGGGTAGGAAAACGCAGGAAAAGAAGGTGCAAATTTCCCGTCTGTGGGCGTAAAAAAAGTATAAAAATGGAATGAAAAGTAAGCGGTAACGCGATAAGAGCGTTATGGCATGAGCAAAGCTGAAGGCGGCGAGAAGAGATAATTAGCGAAGAGGAACTCAAGTGATCCAATCTAAAACCATAAATTAACTAATGGTAAGTTTATTTTTAACCTTGCTGTAACTTAATGACATGATGACGAAAAAAACTGGCGATTATTTCATCTTTACTGGTCAGATGAGTAGTAAACTTTCAGAAAAGGCGGTAAAATTTTAACCAATGTCACAGTGCTTATTTTATCGTTATGAAAGCGCCGCTGAACAAGGGTGCTTATCCCAGAGGAGGATCGTTATGTCGCTTTATACTACTTATCCCTTGCACCGTATTCTCCTGCGTCGCGCTGCCGTGGTTGCCATCGGTGTGCTGGCGTTACCGGTGATGCTGTTCCGCCGCGATCGGGCACGTTTTTACAGCTATTTACACCGCGTCTGGCTGAAAACCAGCGATAAACCGGTATGGATGGCGCAGTCCGAAGCCGCCGCTTGCGATTTCTATTAAGTCAGTGCCGGAAGCAAAAATGGCCGGAAACTATCCGGCCATTTTGAAATTAATACGATCCAATTTCTGGATAAATTGTTAGGTTAAAATAGATATACTTGACTAATCTAGTACGGTTAAGCATAACTAGATTAACTTTACTTTATTGATATTATCTTGGAACTATAAAAATGATACCTTTCTCACTACTTAAAGCAAAAGTTGATATTTTTTGCATCATCTGATTCTGGCGTAGTAGTGTCGTTTAGCCAGTCATCCCAACTTTTTGCAAATTTCTCAGCCAATTTCTCAGCAGCACTTTTTGTCCAGATATTTCCTTGAAATGTTAATTCTAATACCTGAACGATAATTTCTGTCTTATATTTATCTTTAGGTGCCCCTTTTCCTGAAGTATGACTAAGTTCCATCATCATAAATGTTTGCTGTAACTGGACAACGATATTTTTGTTAGAGGCATTCAATGTATTTTGAACGAAAAGTGTTTTTGTATTTTTAGTATTGACCCGACTTGTACATGCTTTTGCTAAATTTACAATGCTTGTTTTTATTTTAGACTTGTCTTTTTCTTCTACGCCGTTGTATAAATCAACAACTTTATCAATTAGAGAGTTATAGTTTTCTTCTTCATAGTGAACGGTCGTTCTTTCTGCTTGAGTTGTATTAAAATAAGGCACTTTTAATAAACTTTCGACAAATCGAGTAAAACCTTTACTATTGCTATCACTATCTGGGTCTAAAGGGTTCCAGCCGGAACGACTCTGCGACAAGCCCAAAATACTGGATACAGCATTACCCGTCGAGCTTGCCAAAACTTCTGCAATCTCATTTTTATCTCCGCGAGCTATCGCATTATCAAGAATCTTTCCTTGTGCAGATTCTTGAGATGCCAGTGTACCAGTTGATATGGAGTTTTGACCCGATACACTGCTATCCCCTTCGGCTGATAATGAGAATAGTTGGTGTGTTTTTATTGATGATTCACTTAATTTAATATTTTTATCATTATCAAGCCATGAGCTAAATGTGACTAATGCGTTATCATGTTTAATATCAGACATAAAACCCTCTCTTAATAAAATTGATGAAAATAAATAGGTGGTATTGTTTCAGGCAAAATTAATCTTGCCAGATAAAAGAATAGTGTTTTTTATAAAACAGGCAAGTTTATTTTTTTTGTTTTTTATAAGTGCATTGCAAATAATTAGATTGAATATCATATTTTTTAAATTCATTTAAATCTATCTTTTTGAATTCATTGCTATGCCATTCTTTAATTAGTTAGCTTTTTATTTTCATGATTTACATCTTTTCTTTAATTTAATTGGTAGGGAAGAGAACGATTCCCTCTGTATCTAACATTCACATTACAAAACACTCGTATTTTTATACTCCTTGCTTTTTTATTCTGATTTACTGAACTCTTTCAGCTCTGTGATGTGAATAATTTGATATGCGACTTTTGCATCGTCAACTGTCAAGACACGGTATCCGATCTCAATAGATTATTATATTTCCATATAAAATAGAGGGTGATAATTTCATAAGTCGGGAATTTTTACAACAATATATCCCAATCTCATGATTTATTACTTTATTCTTCGCTGTGACTGCACAGAATCGTGGTGAAATCCGCTATGCTGGTCAGAGGGTTTGCAGAATGCAGCTTGAAATATGACGGGTATAAGGATAAATCATGACGCTCGAACTCATCCCTGTTGGTATCAGTGCCTGTCTGCTCGGTAATCCCGTGCGATTTGATGGCGGACATAAACGTTTGACGTTTGCTGCTGAACAGCTGGCACCCTATTTTCGTTTTGAACCTGTCTGCCCGGAAATGGCGATTGGTTTACCGGTGCCGCGTCCGGCGCTCAGATTGGTACGAGAAGGGGAAAACCATATCACGCTGCGTGCCAGCAATGGTTCGCCGCTGGATGTCACCCAGCAGATGGTGGCGTTTTCCGCTGACAAAGTCAGCCAGCTTCAGCACTTATGCGGTTATATCGTCTGCGCCAAATCGCCAAGCTGCGGTATGGAGCGCGTGAAGATTTACAATGAATCGCAAAAGGATGCGCGTAAAAGTGGTATCGGCCTGTTTACGCAGGAGCTGATGCGGCAAATGCCCTGGCTACCGGTTGAGGAAGACGGACGTCTACAGGATCCCGGCCTGCGGGAAAACTTCATTGAGCGCGTTTATGCGTTACACGAATTGAATCAGCTATGGCAAAACGGGCTGAGCCGTGGTGCGCTCATTGCCTTTCATAGCCGCTATAAATTACTGCTGCTGGCGCATTCCCAGCCGGAATACCGCGAACTGGGGCCGTTTGTTGCGGCGATCGATAAGTGGGAATCGCTGGACGATTACGTTGTGGAATACCGGAAACGGCTGATGAAGCTGCTATCGACGCCTGCGACGCGGCGCAATCACACTAACGTGTTGATGCACGTGCAGGGCTACTTCCGACACCAGCTTAATTCTCAACAACGGCAGGAACTGGCGCAACTCATCGATCGCTATCGGCAAGGTTTGCAGCCGCTATTGGCACCCATCACGCTGCTGAAACATTACATGGCGGAATATCCCGATGTGTATCTGGCTCAGCAGCGCTACTTCGAGCCGTACCCAGAAGCATTGCGCCTACGTTACGGACACTAGTTTTACCGCCTGAGGAGTTTCATGACCACGCATGCCGTTACACATGTCGTCTGGCTGCGCAACGACCTGCGCATTACCGATAATCTGGCGCTGTCCGCGGCCTGTCAGGATACGGATGCCACCGTGCTGGCGGTCTTTATCGCGACGCCTGCACAGTGGGAAAAGCACAGCATGGCACCGCGACAGGCCACCTTTCTGCTGGAGAACCTGAAGCAGGTGCAACACGCGCTGGCTGAGAAAGGGATCCCGCTGCATTACCATGAATGTCCTGACTTTGCTGCCTCGGTTGACTGGCTGGTGAAATTTTGTACGCAGCAGCAGGTTACCGACCTTTTTTACAATTATCAGTATGAAATCAACGAGCGGTTGCGTGATAAGCAGGTGAAAGATCGGCTGGCTGATAGTGTGGTTTGTCACGGCTATCATGACAGCCTGTTGCTGCCGCCGGGCAGCGTGCTGACGGGCAATGGCGAGATGTATAAAGTGTTCACGCCATTTCGTCAGGCGTTTATCAAACGTCTGCTGGAGGCGGAGACAGCGTGCGTAGCGGCACCAGACGAGCGTGGCGAGCCGATCAATAACACGGCGGCACTGGTGCCGTTCAGCTATCCGCTGCACGACGTGAATCGCGACGATTTCCCCTACGGCGAACGAGCGGCGTTGCAGCAACTGCGCCGTTTTTGCCGTGAGCAGGTACAGGATTACGATCAGCAGCGGAATTTCCCGGCGCTACTCGGTACGAGTAAACTTTCTCCGTATCTGGCGCTTGGGATCGTGTCGCCACGTCAATGTTTTAATCGTCTGCGCGCCGAGTGCCCGGATATGCTGGAACGGCGTGAAGGCGGGGCGTTTACCTGGTTTAACGAGCTGGTCTGGCGTGAATTTTACCGTCACCTGATCGTTTTCTGGCCGCAGTTGTGTAAACACCGTCCGTTTACCGCGTGGACGCAGTGGGTGCAATGGCGAAAATCACCGGAGGATTTAGTCGCCTGGCAGCAGGGGAAAACCGGTTACCCGATCGTGGATGCGGCGATGCGTCAATTGAATGAAACGGGGTGGATGCACAATCGTCTGCGTATGATTTGCGCTAGTTTTCTTGTCAAAGATTTACTGATCGACTGGCGTGACGGCGAACGCTACTTTATGTCGCAACTGCTGGATGGCGATCTGGCGGCGAATAACGGCGGTTGGCAGTGGGCGGCGTCTACGGGTACTGACGCGGCACCTTATTTTCGCATTTTTAACCCGACAACCCAGGGCGAGCGCTTCGATCCTGAAGGTCGGTTTATTCGTCACTGGCTACCTGAGCTGGCCGCCGTGCCGGATAAAGATATTCATCAGCCTCATCGCTGGGCTGACAAACAGCAACATCAACTGAACTATCCGCTGCCCATCGTTGACCACAAAACCGCGCGTCAGGACACGCTGGCGGCGTTTGAAGTGGCTAAAAGTATCGGCATGGTGGATAACGATCGAGAAGAGAAAAGTAAGTATGCGTAATGTGGAACTGGAAAGCATTATTAATGAGAAACTGAACACGGAGGCGTTTCAGGACTACGCGCCGAACGGTTTACAGGTTGAAGGACGTGCAGAAGTAAAACGTATTGTGACAGGCGTAACGGCCTCACAAGCGCTGCTGGATGCCGCGGTAGAAAAACAGGCTGATGCCATTCTGGTTCACCACGGCTACTTCTGGAAAAACGAACCGCATATTGTCTGTGGCATGAAACGCAACCGGCTGAAAACGCTGCTAATCAATGATATCAATCTGTACGGCTATCACCTGCCGCTGGATGCGCACCCTGAGTTGGGGAATAACGCCCAACTGGCGGCGCTGCTGGAGATTCAGGTGCAAGGCGAGATTGAGCCGCTGGTGCCCTATGGCGAGCTGGCGCAACCCATGACAGCGGATGCCTTTTGCCGCCGTGTAGAAAAGCGTCTGGGGCGTACGGTGCTGCATTGTGGGGATAATGCACCGCAACTGATACAGCGCGTGGCCTGGTGTACTGGTGGTGGCCAGGGTTTTATTGAACAAGCGGCCCGATTTGGCGTCGATGCCTTTATTACCGGTGAAGTGTCTGAGCAAACCATCCACATCGCGCGAGAAATGGGGCTGCACTTCTTTGCTGCCGGGCACCATGCTACCGAGCGCGGCGGCATTCGCGCGTTGGGCGAATGGCTGGCGGCACAGCACGGTTTGGATGTGACATTTATTGATATTCCTAACCCCGCTTGATGGGCTGAAAGTCGCTGTATCGCACAGGAATGATGCCGCATCTGTTATGTTGGCATCGTTGTTGCTTGACTGTTGAGAAGAAAATACATCGGTAAGCAATGCTAATCATTTAGCCATGTTCACCATGACGGATAAAACGCGATTCAGGAGGAAAGATTGCAACGAGCACGATGTTATCTTCTGGGCGAGAGAGCGGTTGTTCTGGAACTGGAACCGCCAATGTCGCTGGAGAGCCAGCAGCGGATATGGGGGCTTGCCGAGCGCCTGAACCACCAAGAAGAGGTGCTGGAAGCGATTCCTGGCATGAATAACCTGACTGTGCTGTTGGCGCATCCGCAGCAGGTGGCGCTGGATGCGATTGAACGCTTGCAGCGCTGGTGGGAAGAGAGTGAGTCGTTGGTGTTTGACCCCCGTGATATCGACATTCCTGTTGTGTATGGCGGAGAAGCAGGGCCGGATATGGCGGAAGTTGCCGCTCACAGTGACCTGAGCGAGTCTCAGGTGGTGGAAATGCATGCATCTGCACAGTATGTGGTCTACTTTTTGGGCTTTCAGCCGGGTTTTGCCTATCTCGGCGGGTTAAACGAGAAACTGCATATGCCGCGTCGCGCCGAACCGCGCCTGCGCGTGCCAGCAGGATCGGTGGGGATTGGCGGTGCACAGACGGGAATTTATCCGCTGGCGACACCGGGCGGCTGGCAACTGATTGGTCGCACTTCGCTGAAATTGTTTAATCCACAGACGATGCCACCCACGCTGCTGCGCCCTGGCGATAACGTTCGGTTTCTGCCACAGAAGGAGGGCGTATGCTGAAAGTTATCCATGCCGGATTGCATACGTCGGTGCAGGACGGCGGACGTGTCGGTTTTCGTCGTTTGGGAATCAGTCAGTCAGGCGCACTCGATCTGCCCGCTCTGACGATGGCTAACCGGCTGGTGGGCAACGCAGAGAATGCGGCCGCGCTGGAAATTACACTGGGCAAGTTTACCGCAACATTCACTACCGCCTGCTGGGTGGCGCTGACCGGTGCAGATTGTCATGCTGATTTGGATGGTAAACCGCTTTGGACTGGCTGGCGTTTCGCCGTGAAACCGGGGCAAACGTTGAAAATGCGCATGCCGCGTAACGGAATGCGCAGCTATCTGGCACTGTCCGGTGGCATAGATGTGCCGGAAGCACTCGGTTCGCGCAGTACCGATTTGAAAGCGGGTTTTGGTGGTTTTGACGGGCGTCTGCTGATGGACGGCGATGAGCTTCAACTGGGTACGCCGACGCGCGAACTGACGCGGGAAGTCGGCATCAAGCAACTGTTATTCAGCAACCGCGTGCGTGCATTGCCGGGGCCGGAGTATCAGGAATTCAGCGAAGAGATGCAGGAGTTGTTCTGGCGAACTTCCTGGCAGTTGAGCCCGCAAAGTAACCGTATGGGCTACCGTTTGCTGGGCGCAGAGCTACAGCGTTCCGTATTGTCAGGCAACAAACCGCGTGAACTGCCATCGCATGGACTGTTGCCGGGCGTCGTGCAGGTTCCCCACAATGGTCATCCTATTGTACTGCTGGCGGATGCGCAGACAACCGGTGGCTACCCGCGTATTGCAACAGTGATCGAAGCGGATTTATTCCATCTGGCGCAAATCCGGCTCGGTGAACCAATACATTTTATTCACTGTACCCAGGCACAGGCGCAAAAAGCGGACGAAGAACAGCGACGTTACCTCGAACAACTGGCGTGGAGGCTGCATGATTATTGATCTGAATGCCGATCTGGGCGAGGGGGGAGATAACGACGAAGCGCTGCTGAAACTGGTGACCTCTGCCAATATTGCTTGTGGATTTCATGCTGGCGACGCACAAACTATGCGTCAGTCAGTGCGTTGGGGAATCGGCTATGGGGTTGCGCTTGGCGCTCACCCGAGTTTTCCCGATCGTGAAAATTTTGGCCGCAAGGCGATGAATGTACCTACGGAAATTGTCTTTGCACAGGTGGTGTATCAGCTTGGTGCGCTCAGTGCGATTGTCGCTGCTGAAGGGGGCACGCTGTCGCACGTAAAGCCGCACGGCATGCTTTATAATCAGGCTGCGTGTGAACCGGCGCTAGCCGATGCGATAGCCAAGGCGGTGAAGGCCATCAATCCCGCGCTGCGTCTGGTCGGGCTAGCGGGCAGTGAGCTCATCCGAGCCGGGCAACGGCTGGGGTTGGCAACACGTCAGGAAGTATTTGCCGATCGCTGTTATCAACCTGACGGAACGCTGGTGCCACGCACTCAGGCGGGGGCGCTGATTAATAGCGATGAGCTGGCGCTGGCACAGACGCTGGAAATGATTCAGCGCCAGCGGGTCAGGGCTATCGACGGTTCCTGGGTGAATGTGCAGGCGGATACCGTGTGTATTCACGGCGATGGAAAACATGCGCTGTTGTTTGCCCGCAAATTACGCCACTGCTTTAGCGAGCATCAGATAGCGGTTGCTGCGTTATAATCATTATTTTTGTATCACGGGGATAACCGATGAAAACCGTTTTGATCACGGCGTTTGAGCCTTTTGAGGGCGAACCGATTAATCCCTCATGGGAAGCGGTGAAAGTGCTTCATCAACGGGAAGTCGGCGGTGCCCGCGTGGTAGTCTGTTGCTTACCTTGTGTTTTTGATCTGTCGCTGGAACCGCTTTACCGTGCAATAGCGGAATGGCAGCCGGAAGTGGTCATCGCGCTAGGGCAGGCGGGCGGTCGTGCTGATATTTCTGTCGAACGCGTGGCGATTAATATTAATGATGCCCGTATTGCCGATAACCATGGCGACCAGCCGATTGATACACCCGTAGTGGAAAAGGGGCCCGCAGCGTATTTCTCGACACTGCCGGTGAAAGCGCTGGTGCAAGCGTTACGTGTGGCGGGTATTCCCGCTTCGGTGTCGCACACTGCGGGGACGTTTGTCTGCAACCATGTGATGTACGGGCTTTTACATCAGTTGCATCAACAGGGCGATGTGGTGCGCGGCGGGTTCGTTCATATTCCTTATTCGCCGGAACAGGCTGTGCGGCACCCCGGCGAACCGAGCATGCCCACACCGCTCGTTACAGCGGCGCTGGAAGTGATGATCAAGCAATCGCTGGTGCACCAGGTTGATGTGGCGGTGACGGGTGGCGCCCTGCATTAGTGTGGTTAACCGAGAGTGTGGCTAATCACGCAATACGTCTGAATTCCAGGGAGTAAGGTATGCCGGAAGGGCCGGAAATTCGTCGGGCGGCCGATAAGCTGGTTGAGGCCGTAGTGGGAAAAACGCTGACGCGTGTCTGGTTCGCGTTTCCTGAGTTGAAACCGTACGAGGCAGAATTGGTCGGGCAGCAGGTCAGGCAGATTGAAACGCGCGGAAAGGCGCTGCTGACCTATTTTAGCAACGATCGGGTCTTGTATAGCCACAACCAGCTGTATGGCGTGTGGCGCGTGGTGAATGCCGGCGAATCGCCGGAAACGAAGCGGGATTTGCGCGTCCGGCTGGAAACGCAGGATCGTGCCATTTTGCTTTACAGTGCGTCCGATATTGCAATGCTGACGCCGGAGGCACTCGCTACGCATCCTTTCCTGCAACGTATTGGCCCTGATGTCTTGGATCTCTCATTGACGTCGGAACAGGTCTATGAGCGTCTGTTATTACCGCGCTTTCGCCGTCGTCAATTCAGTGGGCTGCTGTTGGATCAGGCATTTCTTGCGGGGCTGGGGAATTACCTGCGCGTCGAGATTCTCTGGCAGGCACAGTTGGCGCCGCAGCACACGGCTGCACAGCTGAATGAGGAACAGTTGCAGACGTTAAGCCAGGCACTGCTGGATATTCCCCGGTTGTCCTACAACACGCGCGGCACCGTTGATGAAAGCCACCATCATGGGGCGATTTTTTCGTTTAAGGTTTTCCATCGTGAAGGGGAACGCTGCGAGCGCTGCGGCGGAGTCATCGAAAGAACCATGCTGTCATCACGCCCGTTTTATTGGTGTCCGTATTGCCAGAGTTAAAGGGCGCAGTGCAGCTTTTAGATTAATTGAAAAGGATTTCGTATGAGTAATAGAAGTGACATTAGGGACGGTTCTCTCTTTGATATGCTCAAATCAGGTATTGTTTATACCGAATTGCTGGGCTGGGTTGATATGGGCCATGCAAGGGGAGACGATATTGTTGAATTAAAACATCAGTTTTTGGCTGGCGAAAGCTCTGGAGAAAAGAGTTATCGCGTTATGTATCGCCAAGATATGCGATACAAAAAATTCGGTCATAACGTTGGTATAGGAAAGTTCAATCGATGGGAAATCAAGAGCGGGAGAAGCCGAGACGAGATCAATAGCATAATGCTTGCATGGAATGATTTTACTTCTGGCGTAGTTAACATTCTAACGGATGACGGTACAACACTAGAATTTAACAAACCCAAAGGTGGAAGAATCCGAGCATGAAAGTAATCAAATATCTATTACTGCTTGTGGTTCCTGCGGTGATGGTTGGGATGTTATTTATATTTATTGTGGCATCGGGTTCTACGGAGATAAGAACGTATACTGAAGGCGATCATTTTACCTACTATGCGTTCACCGATGAAGATATCCACAACGCCCCAAGAATATCGAGCAATTACGCTTTTGAATATGTGCCCGGTGATGGTTATGCGCCATCAAATGCCATCATTTTTAATGACACCTCTGACGCTACTCCACTAAAAACGTACCTCACAACATTAGGATATGAGCAGCAGGAACGTAAGCAGGGGGAGGAAGAGGTGTGGAAAAAGCGTACTGAGATTGAAGGGGCAACCTTCTATATCTGGGTTAATAAAGACGCTAAACAGGTTTACCTTACGAAAGTATTCCATAACTAACAGCGCTGATTATCCGTATTTCAATCACCATTGAAAATCAGTATAGGGTAAAAAAACAAAGGCCGGATATCATATCCGGCCTTTTTGTGTAGGTACTGTATGGATTAATCGTGTTTCAGATTGGACGCGAAATCACGCTTGTCGTAGCCGGTATACAACTGACGTGGACGGGCAATCTTGATGCCGTCGTCGTGCATTTCGTTCCAGTGTGCAATCCAGCCCACGGTACGCGCCATCGCGAAGATAACGGTGAACATGGAAGAAGGAATACCCATCGCTTTCAGGATAATACCGGAGTAGAAGTCCACGTTCGGGTACAGTTTCTTCTCAATGAAGTACGGGTCGTTCAGCGCGATATGCTCCAGCTCCATCGCCACTTCCAGCAGGTCGTCTTTTCTGCCCAGTTCTTTCAGCACTTCATGGCAGGTTTCACGCATGACTTTGGCGCGTGGATCGTGGTTCTTGTACACGCGGTGGCCGAAGCCCATCAGACGGAAGGAGTCGTTCTTGTCTTTTGCACGTTCGATAAATGCTGGGATGTGTTCCACGCTGCTGATCTCTTCCAGCATACGCAGACAGGCTTCGTTCGCGCCACCGTGCGCCGGTCCCCACAGCGAGGCGATCCCCGCGGCGATACAGGCAAACGGGTTCGCACCAGACGAGCCAGCGGTACGGACGGTAGAGGTTGACGCGTTTTGTTCGTGATCGGCATGCAGGATCAGAATACGGTCCATGGCGCGTTCCAGCACCGGATTTACAACATACTCTTCACAAGGCGTAGAGAACATCATGTGCAGAAAGTTACCCGCGTAGGACAGGTTGTTTTTTGGATAAACGAACGGCTGGCCCAGTGAGTATTTGTAGCACATTGCCGCGACGGTCGGCATTTTGGACAGCAGGCGGTAGGCCGCGATTTCACGGTGGCGCTCAATGTTAATGTCCAGTGAATCGTGGTAGAACGCCGCCAGTGCGCCGGTGACGCCGCACAACACGGCCATTGGGTGGGAATCGCGGCGGAAACCGTGGAACAGACGGGTAATCTGCTCATGGATCATGGTGTGGCGCGTCACGGTCGTTTTGAAGGTTTCATACTGTTCTGACGTCGGAACTTCACCGAACAGCAGGATGTAACACACTTCAAGATAATTGGATTTTTCAGCCAGTTGGTCAATTGGGAAACCGCGGTGCAGCAGGATGCCCTCATCACCGTCGATATAGGTAATCTTTGATTCGCAAGATGCCGTAGAGGTAAAGCCAGGGTCAAACGTGAAGTAACCTTTAGAACCAAGGGGACGAATATCAATCTCATCATGTCCTAGTGTGCCGGATAGGACATTTAGCTCAATTGGTTCTTTACCTTCTAGAGTAAGTGTTGCTTTTTTATCAGCCATTTACAGTCTCCTTAGCGCTTTAATTTTAAAAATTTTCACTGAAGAAATACCGTCATGCCTGTACGCCGGCAAGAATAATGGCCGGTGAAACTCTGTCGTGACACAGTCGTCAAATAGGGTACAGAGTAAGGCGGATCGCCGCATTCAGGATGAAAAATTCGTTCTCCAGGTAATTAACAATATTCAGATAATGAGTGGCGCTCTGAATAGATTCTAGTCATTACCTATGACTTTTACGTGGACTCTCTCTACTGTTACATAAGTTATGCCAGTGTGGAAGGGCCGCCGTATTCTTTAACACATCATAAGGAACTCAATCCCCTAGTTGTAATTGAAATGTTGAACTTTTGTCAAATCAGATAATTAATTTTATATAAATTGTGAAATTCGTGATCTAAATCACTGTTCAAGGCAAATGTCACCAAACAGTTTGTATGGTAATTGTAATAAGAATGTGAAGGACCTATACTGCCGCCAGGTCTCCGGAATCACCCTGCAGTAGGAGCACCCAGTATGAAAGGATCATGCGCTGTTTAGACACCGGAATGTCGATGTTTGAGCGCGTAACGTAAACCCACTCTTCAGGGCTGCAACTTTCATACTGTCTGACCTCACATCAGGCCCGGAGGAAGAAACAATAATAAAAGCTGTGTGGGCAAATCCGTGAAAAAACAAAGACCTGTCAATCTGGAATTGCAGACGATCCAGTTTCCCGTTACTGCGATAGCATCTATTCTTCACCGCGTCTCCGGCGTTATCACCTTTGTCGCTGTCGGTATTTTACTGTGGCTGTTAGGCACTTCTCTTTCCTCAGAGGAAGGGTTCCTGCGCGCTGCGGAAATTATGGATAGTTTCATCGTCAAGTTTATCGTTTGGGGCATCCTCGTAGCGTTGACTTATCACATTGTTGGTGGTTTACGTCATCTCTTGATGGATTTTGGTTATATAGAAGAAGACCTTGCCGCAGGTAAGCGTTCTGCAAATATCTCCTTTATTATTACTGTCGTGCTTTCAATTCTGGCTGGAGTCCTCGTATGGTAAGCAATGCTTCTGCGTTAGGACGCAATGGCGTACACGATTGGTTACTGATTCGCGCTTCTGCCATCGTCATTGTTTTGTATGTAATTTATCTCATTGGTTTTATTGCTACGGCTGGCGATATCACGTATGACATCTGGCGTGGTTTCTTCTCGATGGCCCTCACCAAAGTATTCACACTGCTAACGTTATTTTCCATTCTGGTCCATGCCTGGATAGGGATGTGGCAAGTGCTGACCGACTACATTAAACCGCTGGCTTTACGCCTGACTTTACAGTTGGCGATTGTCGTCGCGCTATTGGTGTACGTCATTTATGGAACTATTGTGGTGTGGGGTGCGTGATGAATTTGCCAGTCAGAGAATTTGATGCAGTGGTTGTTGGTGCGGGTGGCGCAGGTATGCGTGCCGCGCTGCAAATCTCCCAAATGGGCCTGTCCTGTGCCCTGTTATCGAAAGTGTTCCCAACCCGTTCCCATACTGTCTCTGCGCAGGGCGGTATTACCGTTGCGCTGGGTAACACCCATGAAGATAACTGGGAATGGCACATGTATGACACCGTAAAAGGGTCAGATTACATTGGCGATCAGGACGCGATTGAATATATGTGTAAAACCGGCCCGGAAGCGATTCTGGAACTGGAGCATATGGGTTTACCGTTTTCCCGTCTGGACGATGGCCGAATTTATCAGCGTCCGTTCGGCGGTCAGTCCAAGAATTTTGGCGGCGAGCAGGCCGCGCGTACTGCGGCGGCGGCAGATCGTACCGGTCACGCACTGCTGCATACGTTGTATCAGCAAAACTTGAAAAACCATACGACTATTTTTTCCGAGTGGTACGCCCTCGATCTGGTTAAGAATCAGGATGGCGCGGTTGTCGGCTGTACGGCAATCTGTATTGAAACCGGTGAAGTGGTCTATTTCAAAGCGAAAGCGACAGTATTGGCAACGGGTGGTGCGGGCCGTATCTACCAATCCACGACCAACGCACACATTAATACGGGTGATGGTGTAGGCATGGCATTGCGTGCCGGTGTTCCATTGCAGGACATGGAAATGTGGCAGTTCCACCCAACCGGCATTGCCGGCGCGGGTGTGCTGGTAACCGAAGGCTGCCGTGGTGAAGGCGGCTACCTGCTGAACAAGCACGGTGAACGTTTCATGGAGCGCTACGCGCCGAACGCGAAAGATCTGGCGGGTCGTGACGTTGTTGCGCGTTCCATCATGATCGAGATCCGTGAAGGTCGTGGCTGCGAGGGCCCGTGGGGACCGCACGCTAAGCTGAAGCTGGATCATTTGGGTAAAGACGTTCTGGAATCTCGTCTGCCGGGTATTTTGGAGCTGTCGCGCACGTTTGCTCATGTCGATCCGGTGAAAGAGCCGATTCCGGTTATTCCAACCTGCCACTATATGATGGGCGGAATTCCGACCAAGGTGAGTGGTCAGGCGTTAACCGTGAATGAGAAAGGTGAAGACGTGGTGATTCCAGGGTTATTCGCCGTGGGTGAAATCGCCTGCGTATCCGTTCATGGTGCCAATCGTCTGGGCGGTAACTCGCTGCTTGATCTGGTGGTATTTGGTCGCTCGGCCGGCATTCATCTGCAAGAGTCTTTGGAAGAGCAGGGCAGCAGCCGTGATGCGAGCGATTCCGATATTGAAGCGTCTCTCGATCGCCTGAACCGCTGGAACAATACACGTTCAGGGGAAGATCCGGTTGAAATCCGTAAAGCGCTGCAATCCTGTATGCAGAATAACTTCTCGGTCTTCCGCGAAGGCGATGCGATGGCGAAAGGATTGGAAGAGTTGAAAGTGATTCGCGAACGCCTGAAAAATGCGCGTCTGGATGATACTTCAAGCGAGTTCAACACCCAACGTATCGAATGTCTGGAACTGGATAACCTGATGGAAACCGCCTATGCGACAGCGGTATCCGCCAACTTCCGTACCGAAAGCCGTGGTGCACACAGCCGCTTCGACTACCCTGAGCGCGACGATGAGAATTGGCTGTGCCACTCGTTGTATCTGCCGCAAACCGACAGCATGACACGCCGCGAGGTGAACATGCAGCCTAAACTGCGTCCGGCATTCCCGCCGAAAGTACGTACTTATTAATTGCGGAGATCAAACGATGAAACTCGAATTTTCTATTTATCGTTACAACCCGGATGTTGACGATGCTCCGCGGATGCAGGATTACCAGTTGGAGGCGGAAGAAGGCCGCGACATGATGCTTCTGGATGCGCTGATGCTGCTGAAAGAGCAGGATCCGACGCTTTCATTCCGTCGTTCCTGCCGTGAAGGCGTCTGTGGCTCTGATGGCGTTAACATGAACGGCAAAAATGGACTGGCCTGTATTACGCCGGTTTCTGCGTTACGTCGCGGAAACAGCAAAATTGTTATTCGTCCTTTACCTGGATTACCGGTTGTACGTGATTTGGTAGTGGACATGGGACAGTTCTATGCTCAATATGAGAAAATAAAGCCTTACCTGTTGAATAATGGGAAAAATCCACCGGCACGTGAACATCTGCAATCGCCCGCTCAACGTGCCAAACTGGATGGGCTGTATGAATGTATCATGTGTGCCTGCTGTTCAACGTCTTGCCCGTCGTTCTGGTGGAACCCGGACAAGTTTGTTGGGCCTGCGGGGCTGCTGGCGGCGTACCGTTTCCTGATCGACAGCCGCGATACGGAAACCAAACCACGATTGGATGATCTGGACGATGCGTTTAGCGTCTTCCGCTGCCACGGCATCATGAACTGCGTTAACGTGTGTCCGAAGGGGCTGAACCCAACCAAGGCTATCGGTCATATTAAATCGATGTTGTTGCACCGCAGCGCGTAACGGATAGCCATTAAGTAACGCGTTATTGCATAAAGATTAAGTAGTAAAACATGTATCTCCCTCTGAAGTTGCTATTCTTCAGAGGGAGCACAGGAAACCTTTAAAAACCGGCTTACGCGTCAGAACCGGTTTTTAAAGGTTCCTTAGGGGGGATGGATACCCTAAGCGCGTACCGATGTACGACGAGTGAACCGTTTGTATGGTAAGTGATATACGGGCACTAAATTACATGTTAACCACGGCGAAAACTGAAGCTTATTAGCTTAAGGGATCATAATGCAGAACGGCGCAATGAAGGCCTGGCTGGATTCCTCCTATTTGGCGGGTGCGAATCAGTCCTACATAGAGCAACTCTATGAAGATTTTTTAACCGATCCTGACTCGATCGAACATAGCTGGCGCTCGATCTTCCAGCAATTGCCTACGAGTGGGGTCAAACCGGATCAACTCCATTCCAAAACGCGTGATTATTTCCGCCGTCTGGCGAAAGACGCTTCGCGCTTCACCTCATCTGTCACCGATCCCGATATTGATGCTAAGCAGGTCAAGGTATTACAGCTGATTAATGCGTTCCGCTTCCGTGGACATCAGCGCGCGAACCTGGACCCGATTTTCCTGCGCCCTCAGGAACCCGTTGCAGAGCTGGAGCTGGATTACCACAACCTGACGCAGGATGACCTACAAGAATCCTTCAACGTGGGTTCTTTTGCCATCGGCAAAGACACCATGAAGCTGGAAGATTTGTATGAGGCACTGAAGCGCACGTATTGCGGTTCTATCGGTGCGGAATACATGCATATCACCAGCACGGAAGAGAAGCGTTGGATCCAGCAGCGCATTGAATCGGTCATGGGACAGGCGTCATTTACGGTAGAAGAAAAGCGCCGTTTCCTGAAAGAACTAACCGCAGCCGAAGGCCTGGAGCGTTATCTGGGCGCCAAATATCCCGGTGCCAAGCGTTTCTCGCTGGAAGGGGGGGACGCACTGGTTCCGATGCTGAAAGAATTGATTCGTCATGCAGGTGCGAATGGTACGCGCGAAGTCGTATTGGGAATGGCGCACCGTGGCCGCCTCAACGTACTGATTAACGTATTAGGTAAAAAGTCACAGGACCTGTTTGACGAGTTTGCCGGTAAGCATAAAGAACACCTTGGCACTGGCGACGTGAAATACCACCAGGGCTTCTCGTCTGAATTCGAGACCGCTGGTGGTCTGGTGCACTTGGCGCTGGCGTTCAACCCTTCGCACCTGGAGATCGTCAGCCCGGTCGTCACTGGGTCGGTTCGTGCGCGTCTCGATCGTCTGGGCAGCCAGAGCGGTCCTCGTGTTCTGCCGATCACTATTCATGGTGATGCGGCAGTCAGTGGTCAGGGTGTGGTGCAGGAACTGTTGAATATGTCGACAGTGCGTGGCTACGAAGTGGGTGGCACACTGCGTATTGTGATCAATAACCGCATCGGCTTTACGACGTCCAACCCGCTGGATATTCGCTCAACCGAGTACTGTACCGATATCGGTAAAATGGTGCAGGCACCTATTTTCCACGTGAATGCGGACGATCCTGAAGCTGTAGCGTTTGTAACACGTCTGGCGCTGGATTTCCGTAATGAGTTTAAGCGTGATGTGTTTATCGATCTGATCTGTTATCGCCGCCACGGCCATAACGAAGCTGACGAGCCAAGCGCAACGCAGCCGATGATGTACCAGAAGATCAAAAAACACCCGACGCCGCGTAAGGTATACGCCGATCGTCTGGAGCAGGAAAAATCCATCACGCTGGAAGATGCCACAGAGATGGTCAACCTGTATCGCGATGCGCTGGATGCGGGTGAATGCGTGGTAGAAGAATGGCGTGAAATGGATATGCAGTCCTTTACCTGGACGCCGTATCTGAATCATGAGTGGGATGAACCTTATCCACATGCAACGGAAATGAAGCGTTTGCAGGAACTGGCTAAGCGTATCAGTGAAGTGCCGGAAGGGATTGATATCCATCCTCGCGTTGCCAAGGTTTATACCGATCGTGCCGAAATGGCTGCGGGTAATAAACCGTTTGACTGGGGCGGAGCAGAAACGCTGGCTTACGCCACGTTGGTTGACGAAGGCATTCCGATTCGCTTGTCTGGTGAGGACAGCGGTCGTGGCACGTTCTTCCATCGTCATGCTGTCGTGCATAACCAAAAAAATGGTTCCAGCTACACGCCGTTGAACCACGTACATAACGGGCAGGGCGAGTTCAATGTCTGGGACTCCGTGCTATCCGAAGAAGCGATTCTGGCGTTTGAATACGGCTATGCGACTGCAGAACCGCGCACGTTGACCATCTGGGAAGCACAGTTTGGTGACTTTGCCAACGGGGCACAGGTGGTTATCGACCAGTTCATCAGCTCTGGCGAGCAGAAGTGGGGCCGGATGTGTGGTCTGGTCATGTTGCTGCCGCACGGTTACGAAGGACAGGGTCCAGAGCATTCGTCTGCCAGACTCGAACGTTATCTGCAATTGTGCGCTGAGCAAAATATGCAGGTTTGTATTCCATCAACGCCTGCACAGGTGTATCACATGTTGCGTCGTCAGGCGCTGCGTGGAATGCGCCGTCCGCTGGTGGTCATGTCACCGAAATCCCTGTTGCGCCATCCGCTGGCGATCTCTTCACTGGAAGAACTGGCGAACGGCTCCTTCCAACCCGCGATTGGTGAAATAGAACAATTAGATCCGGCTGGCGTGAAGCGTGTCGTGCTTTGTTCCGGTAAGGTCTACTATGATTTGCTGGAACAACGTCGTAAGAACGAGCAAAAAGATGTCGCGATCGTCCGTATCGAACAGCTTTATCCGTTCCCGCATCAGGCGATGCAAGCGGTACTGGAACCTTTTGCCCATGTTCATGATTTCGTGTGGTGTCAGGAAGAGCCACTGAATCAGGGGGCGTGGTATTGCAGTCAGCACCATTTCCGTGAAGTGATTCCGTTTGGGGCTTCTTTACGTTACGCAGGACGCCCGGCGTCTGCATCACCCGCCGTTGGCTATATGTCCGTACACCAGAAACAACAGCAAGATCTGGTCGATGACGCGCTGAACGTTGATTAAATAAGGATAGATAATGAGTAGCGTAGATATTCATGTACCCGACCTGCCTGAGTCCGTGGCTGACGCCACTGTGGCGACCTGGCATAAAAAACCAGGCGATAGCGTTCAGCGCGATGAAGTACTGGTTGAAATTGAAACTGATAAAGTTGTGCTGGAAGTGCCTGCCTCTGAAGCCGGTATTTTGGATGCCGTGCTGGAAGATGAAGGCGCAACGGTAACTTCTCGCCAGTTGCTGGGCCGGATTCGTCGTGGAGACAGCTCTGGTAAAGAAACCAGCGAGAAGTCACAGAGTAAAGAAGCAACACCGGCACAGCGCCATACGGCTGGGCTGGAAGAAGAGAATAGCGATGCGCTCAGCCCGGCGATCCGCCGCCTGATTGCAGAACACGATCTTGATGCCTCTGCTATCAAAGGCAGCGGCGTAGGGGGTCGAATTACTCGTGAAGATGTCGATAAACATTTGGCTGCCCAGAAGAAAGAACCTGGCAAAGCGGCTGCTAAGTCTGAGGCTCCAGCAGTTTCTCCGGCACCGGCTTTGGGGGCACGCAGTGAAAAACGCGTACCGATGACGCGCCTGCGTAAACGTGTTGCAGAGCGTCTGCTGGAAGCGAAAAACAGCACGGCCATGCTGACGACGTTCAACGAAATCAACATGCAGCCAATCATGGATCTGCGCAAGCAGTACGGTGAAGCGTTTGAGAAACGTCACGGCGTGCGTCTGGGCTTTATGTCCTTCTACATCAAAGCCGTGGTTGAAGCGCTGAAGCGTTATCCAGAAGTGAATGCCTCCATTGATGGCGAAGATGTCGTTTACCACAACTATTTCGATGTCAGCATCGCGGTTTCTACCCCGCGTGGCCTGGTTACACCAGTGTTGCGTGATGCGGATGCGCTGGGTATGGCTGACATCGAGAAACGTATCAAAGATCTGGCAGTGAAAGGCCGTGATGGCAAGCTGACGGTTGAAGAGTTGCTGGGGGGTAACTTCACGATTACCAACGGTGGTGTCTTTGGTTCTCTAATGTCTACCCCGATCATCAACCCACCGCAGAGTGCGATTCTGGGTATGCACGCCATTAAAGATCGCCCAATGGCGGTGGATGGTCAGGTTGTCATTCTGCCGATGATGTATCTGGCGCTGTCTTACGATCACCGTTTGATCGACGGTCGTGAGTCCGTTGGCTTCCTGGTGACGGTGAAAGAGATGCTGGAAGATCCAGCGCGTCTGCTGTTAGACGTCTAATCTGACAAGTAGACTCTCGGGCGGATAATCCTGACGATTTCCGCCCGAAATAGACAGATTAAGTGCTATGCAGGCCGTTTTTCTCAACGGCGTTATCCAAATATATCAGAGAGTTATTGGCGTTTTTTGCTACCGAAAGAATCGATGATGAAATTCGCCTGCCAACTTATCTCCAAACCTAAATGGATAGAACATCATGAATTTACACGAGTATCAGGCAAAACAACTCTTTGCTCGATATGGTTTACCGGCACCGACCGGCTATGCCTGTACCACGCCACGTGAAGCGGAAGAAGCCGCGTCTAAAATTGGTGCGGGTCCGTGGGTCGTAAAATGTCAGGTGCACGCTGGCGGTCGCGGTAAAGCAGGGGGCGTTAAAGTCGTCAGTAACAAAGAAGATATCCGCGCCTTTGCTGAAAACTGGTTGGGTAAAAAACTCGTTACTTATCAAACTGACGCGCAGGGTCAACCGGTTCATCAAATCCTGGTTGAAGCGGCAACGGATATCGACAAAGAGCTTTACTTGGGCGCGGTTGTTGACCGTGGCACGCGTCGCGTGGTGTTCATGGCATCCACCGAAGGTGGCGTAGAAATTGAAAAAGTCGCGGAAGAAACGCCAGAACTGATCCATAAAGCGGCGATTGATCCACTGGTCGGCCCACAGCCGTATCAGGGACGCGAACTGGCATTCAAACTGGGTTTGAGCGGCAAACAAGTGGCTCAGTTCACCAAGATCTTCATGGGACTGGCGACGCTGTTCCTTGAACGCGATCTGGCGCTGGTCGAAATCAACCCGCTGGTTATTACCACTCAGGGTGATCTGGTGTGTCTGGATGGCAAACTGGGCGCGGACGGCAATGCGTTGTTCCGTCAGCCTGAGTTGCGCGAAATGCGTGACCCAAGCCAGGAAGACTCCCGTGAAGCTCACGCAGCACAGTGGGAACTGAACTATGTTGCGCTGGACGGCAACATTGGTTGTATGGTGAATGGTGCTGGTCTGGCGATGGGCACCATGGACATCGTGAAGCTGCACGGCGGTGCTCCTGCAAACTTCCTTGATGTTGGCGGCGGTGCGACGAAAGAACGTGTTACCGAAGCGTTCAAAATTATCCTGTCTGACGACAAGGTAAAAGCCGTCTTTGTTAACATCTTTGGTGGCATTGTGCGTTGTGATTTGATCGCTGACGGCATCATTGGTGCGGTGGCCGAAGTAGGTGTTAACGTACCGGTTGTTGTACGTCTGGAAGGAAACAATGCGGAGTTGGGTGCCAAGAAACTGGCGGATAGCGGCCTGAATATTATCGCCGCGACCAGCCTGACGGGTGCCGCTCAGCAGGTTGTTGCAGCCGTGGAGGGTAAATAATGTCCATTCTGATTAATAAAAATACCAAAGTTATCTGTCAGGGTTTTACCGGTAGTCAGGGGACATTCCACTCTGAGCAAGCACTTGCTTACGGTACGCAAATGGTCGGTGGTGTGACGCCAGGTAAAGGCGGCACGGAACATCTGGGGCTGCCCGTATTTAATACGGTGCGTGAGGCAGTAGAAGCGACGGGCGCAACGGCATCTGTTATCTACGTTCCTGCTCCGTTCTGTAAAGACTCTATTCTGGAAGCGATCGACGCAGGTATCGAGCTGATTATCTGTATCACCGAAGGTATCCCGACGTTGGATATGCTGACGGTAAAAGTAAAACTTGATCAGAGTGGCGTGCGGATGATCGGTCCGAACTGCCCAGGTGTGATCACCCCGGGCGAATGTAAGATCGGTATCATGCCGGGTCATATTCACCTGCCGGGCAAAGTGGGTATCGTTTCTCGTTCAGGGACACTGACGTATGAAGCCGTGAAGCAAACGACCGATGCGGGTCTGGGTCAATCCAGCTGTGTTGGTATTGGCGGTGACCCGATCCCAGGTTCTAACTTCATTGATATCCTGAAGCTGTTTGAACAGGATCCACAGACCGAAGCCATCGTTATGATCGGTGAAATCGGTGGTACGGCGGAAGAAGAAGCGGCGGCGTATATTAAAGAGCACGTGACTAAGCCTGTTGTCGGCTACATCGCGGGTGTGACTGCACCGAAAGGTAAGCGTATGGGCCATGCTGGTGCCATCATCGCAGGTGGTAAAGGCACCGCTGACGATAAATTCGCGGCGTTAGAAGCCGCGGGTGTTAAAACCGTCCGTAGCCTGTCAGATATCGGTGATGCAGTAAAAGCGATATTAGCGCGTTAGTCGATTATCCGCTTAAACACCCTAGCCACCTTCGGGTGGCTTTTTTATGCAAAAAAATGATGAAATTCAATAGGATCAGATATGAGAAAATAGTGTTGTATATTCGCAAAAACTTTCAAACAATAAATAAAAGAAAAAATAAGTAATAAATCAAATCATGCAGAATAAAAAGTGCGTTTCATTGCATGTGAATGGGCTAACCTTAAAGTAAAAGATATATTGCTGAATTAATTTTAATTAAACTTAAAAATCACATTATATTAACAATAGGTGTAATAAAGAAATTAATGCAACGCACTAATCACGAGAAAAACGTTAAATTGTTTTAGATCAAAAAACGCCTCTGGATATAATTTATGAAATAGGCTTAAATTGCGCGAGGTCAATTATCGCCTTTCGAGTCTTTTAGCGGAAAAGTTGATTTGAAGCCAAAAACCTAGTCTGGGTCACGTAAAAACCTATTTATTGTAGGGGATTACAGGCGTAATATACGGCTACGTCCTGATGGGGTACGCTACTTGTAATACTTGTGATTTATCTTGAACTTGCTGTTGGGGCGTGACTGCCCTGGTGAACGGTATTTATAGCGTTTGTTACAGCCTGTTTTAAAGCAATTCTTGTTGTGTTCTTTTTGGGTGTAATGGCCGGATGTTTGGCGGCTTGTCAGCGTTTGCAAGCTAATCCCTTCCTGCGAGGAGCAAGGAGTCAAAATGTTTGATGTAGTCGAACTGTCACGTTTACAGTTTGCCTTAACTGCAATGTACCATTTTCTATTCGTACCATTAACGCTGGGGATGGCGTTTTTGCTGGCGATTATGGAAACGGTATATGTGCTGTCCGGCAAACAAATCTATAAAGATATGACCAAATTCTGGGGCAAGTTATTCGCTATTAACTTCGCTCTGGGGGTCGCTACCGGATTGACCATGGAGTTTCAATTCGGGACCAACTGGTCATATTTCTCTCACTACGTCGGGGATATTTTCGGTGCGCCGTTGGCGATTGAAGGCCTGATGGCATTCTTCCTGGAATCGACCTTTGTTGGCTTGTTCTTCTTCGGTTGGGACCGATTAGGAAAAGTGCAGCATATGGCCGTGACCTGGCTGGTCGCGCTGGGCTCCAACTTCTCCGCACTGTGGATTCTGGTTGCCAATGGCTGGATGCAAAACCCCATCGCATCAGATTTCAATTTCGAAACCATGCGTATGGAGATGGTGAGCTTTGCCGATCTGGTGCTGAACCCGGTTGCTCAGGTGAAATTCGTCCACACGGTGGCCGCAGGTTACTGTACGGGCGCGATGTTTATTCTGGGTATCAGTTCTTACTATCTGCTTAAAGGCCGCGACATTGCGTTTGCCAAACGTTCATTTGCTATCGCAGCAAGTTTTGGTTTGGCTGCGGTACTGTCTGTTATCGTGCTGGGTGATGAATCTGGTTATGAAATGGGCGACGTGCAGAAAACCAAACTGGCAGCGATTGAAGCCGAATGGGAAACCCAGCCTGCTCCGGCATCCTTCACGCTGATCGGTATTCCAAATCAGGATACGATGGAAAATAACTATGCCATCAAAATCCCTTATGTTCTGGGCCTGATCGCTACCCGTTCAACGGATAAGCAGGTTACTGGCCTGAAAGAGCTGATGGAAATGCACGAAGTGCGTATCCGTAACGGTATGAAAGCCTATCAGCTGTTGGAAGAACTGCGTGCGGGCAATACCGATCCGGCAGTAAAAGAAGCGTTCAATCAGTCTAAGCAGGATCTGGGTTACGGCATGCTGCTGAAACGCTATACGCCGAAAGTCTCTGATGCGACTGAAGCACAAATCCAGCAGGCGACCAAAGATTCTATTCCACGCGTTGCTCCGCTGTATTTCTCTTTCCGTATCATGGTTGCATGTGGCGTACTGATGCTGTTGATTATCGGTCTGTCTTTCTGGACGGTTCTGCGTGGCAAAATTGGCCAGAAAAAATGGCTGCACCGTGCTGCGCTGTACGGTATTCCGCTGCCGTGGATTGCTGTTGAAGCAGGTTGGTTTGTGGCTGAATACGGCCGTCAACCTTGGGCCATCGGTGAAATTCTGCCAACGGCTGTCGCCACGTCATCACTGACAGCAGGGGATATTCTGTTCTCTATGGCGCTGATTTGTGGTCTGTATACGCTATTCCTGGTTGCAGAAATGTATCTGATGTTCAAATACGCACGCCTGGGCCCAAGTAGCCTGAGAACGGGGCGCTACCACTTTGAACAACCTATAGCGGCTGCGCAGGAAGCACGGTAAACAGGAGTCCACTATGTTTGAATATGAAGTCTTGCGTTTTATCTGGTGGCTGTTGATCGGTATTTTGCTGATTGGCTTCGCTATCACTGATGGTTTTGACATGGGCGTGGGCATTCTGGTGCGTCTGATGGGGCGTGGCGATACCGAACGTCGCGTCATGATTAACAGTATTGCACCGCACTGGGACGGTAATCAGGTATGGCTAATCACCGCCGGTGGTGCACTGTTTGCTGCCTGGCCGATGGTCTACGCTGCCGCGTTCTCCGGCTTTTACGTGGCGATGATTCTGGTGTTGGCATCACTGTTCTTCCGTCCTGTCGGCTTCGATTATCGCTCGAAAATTGAGGATCCGCGCTGGCGTGGCATGTGGGACTGGGGCATTTTCATCGGTAGCTTTGTCCCGCCGGTGGTGATCGGTGTGGCGTTTGGCAACCTGTTACAAGGTGTGCCGTTCCATGTCGATGAATATCTGCGTCTGTACTACACCGGAAACTTCTTCCAACTGCTGAATCCGTTTGGTTTATTGGCTGGCGTGGTTAGCCTGACCATGATCCTGACTCAGGGCGCCACTTACCTGATGATGCGAACCACGGGCGATCTGCACGTGCGTTCCAAATCTGCTGCGCAGATCTCTGCGTTGGTGATGATGGTAACGTTTGCTCTGGCTGGTGTGTGGGTCGTTTACGGTATTGATGGCTATGTGGTGACGTCTGCGATTAACACAGCGGCTGAATCTAATCCGTTGCATAAAGAAGTCACTCATCAGGCAGGTGCCTGGCTGATCAACTTCAATAATTATCCTGTACTGTGGGCGATTCCTGCTTTGGGCGTAGTACTACCTGTGCTGACTACGGTGATGGCGCGTGCAGAGAAAGGGGCATGGGCATTCCTGTTCTCTTCGCTGACTATCGCCTGTGTGATTCTGACGGCTGGGGTGGCCATGTTCCCATTCATCATGCCGTCAATCACCGTGCCTAACGCGAGTCTGACAATGTGGGATGCTACATCGAGCCTGCTGACCTTGAAAGTGATGACCGTCGTGGCGATTATTTTCGTTCCGATCGTGCTTTCTTATACCGCATGGTGTTACTACAAGATGTTCGGTCGCATTACCAAAGAGCAGATTGAGCAAAACACTCACTCTCTGTACTAAGTAAGGAGCTTAATTTATGTGGTATTTTGCCTGGATACTCGGAACGCTTCTTGCTTGCTCACTGGGGATTATTACGGCCCTGGCGCTTGAGCAGAGTGAGGCAAGCAAAGCGGCTGAAGAAGATAAGCAATGAGTGATCTGGTCGATAAACTCTATCGCCTGATGGACAAGAGCCCGATAAGGGCTCTTTCCCTTATCATGGCGCTACTGTTGGCGGGCTGTGTATTCTGGGATCCGACGCGCTTTGCGGCGCGTACCAGTGAACTCGCCGTTTGGCAGGGGCTGCTGCTGATTTGGGCCGTTTGTGCAGGCGTTATTCACGGCGTGAGTTTTCGTCCGCATCGTCTACTCTGGCGCGCGTTTTTCGCACCACTTCCTGCCTTTGTGATCCTGTGCGCAGGATTGTTCTATTTCTTCGGTTAAAGTGGCTTCCTATTCCATTTAGTTATGGGTTGTGTGCAGCCCATAATTATTTTCTTTCCGCAGTCACAATCCATTCCAAACCTTATTTCTCTTGCGTATAGTAGCGAGGTTTAATGCATTACTGGGATGTAGAGTGAGTAATTCATTGTTTCGCTGGCCAGTTCGAGTCTACTTTGAAGACACTGATGCAGGTGGCGTTGTCTACCATGCGCGCTATATTGCCTTTTATGAAAGGGCAAGGACGGAGGCGCTACGTGAGCGCAACTTTCACCAGCAAGCCTTGCTAAGTGAAAATGTCGCGTTTGCTGTTCGTCGGATGATGGTGGAGTATCTTGCTCCTGCGCGCCTCGACGACATGCTGGAAGTGCAAAGTGAGATTATCTCACTGCGTGGTGCTTCGCTGACTTTTGCACAACGTATTCTCAATCATGGCACCCTGCTAAGTCATGCTGAAGTTTTGATCGCATGTATCGATCCACATCAAATGAAGCCCATTGCGCTTCCTAAGTCTATTGTCGCGGAGTTTAAGCAGTGACTGACATGAACGTTTTTGATTTGTTTCTGAAGGCAAGCCTTCTGGTCAAACTAATCATGCTGATTTTAATCTGTTTTTCTATCGCTTCCTGGGCGATCATCATTCAACGTACCCGAATTCTGAATTCGGCGACGCGCGAAGCTGAAGCCTTCGAGGACAAATTTTGGTCGGGCATCGAGCTGTCACGTCTCTATCAGGAAAGCCAAGGTCGTCGCGATAGCCTGACAGGCACTGAACAAATCTTCCATTCAGGTTTCAAAGAATTTGCACGGTTGCATCGTGCGAACAGCCATGCGCCGGAAGCTGTAGTGGAAGGCGCGTCCCGCGCAATGCGTATTTCCATGAATCGTGAGCTGGAAACGCTGGAAACGCATATTCCCTTCTTGGGTACAGTGGGATCTATCAGCCCGTATATCGGCCTGTTTGGTACCGTTTGGGGGATTATGCACGCCTTCATCGCGCTGGGTGCAGTGAAACAGGCAACCTTACAGATGGTTGCCCCTGGTATTGCCGAAGCCTTGATTGCAACGGCAATCGGCCTGTTTGCGGCAATTCCTGCGGTCATGGCGTATAACCGCCTTAATCTGCGGGTGAGCAAACTGGAACAGAACTACGACAACTTTATGGAAGAGTTCATCGCGATCCTGCACCGTCAGGCGTTCTCCAGCGACAACAGCAAGTAATCAGGGGGGGATCATGGCACGAGTACGCAGAGGCCGTCGTGAGCTGAAATCCGAGATCAACATTGTTCCGCTACTGGACGTGCTACTGGTGCTGTTGCTGATTTTTATGGCGACAGCTCCCATTATTACGCAGAGCGTTGAGGTAGATCTGCCGGACGCGACCGACTCAAAAACGGTCTCCAGCAATGATAATCCACCCGTGATCGTAGAGGTTTCAGGCATAGGACAATATAGCCTGGTTGTTGAACAAAACCGTATGGAACAACTTCCGGCAGAGCAGGTGATTGCTGAAGCGCAATCACGGTTGTCAACCAATCCCAAGACGGTCTTTTTGATTGGTGGCGCGAAGGATGTTCCTTATGATGAGATCATTAAAGCGTTGAATTTATTGCATCAAGCTGGCGTAAAATCCGTTGGTTTGATGACACAACCGATTTAAATGAGCGCATCACGGTAATGATCGTTAAGCCTATTTCTGGCAACACTGTTTTTGGGAATCGCTTGTGCTAAAGGCAAACGAACAAAACGATAAGCTGAAACGCGCCGTTATTATCTCGGCTGTTTTGCACATCATACTGATTGCTTTGCTGCTCTTGAGTTCGTCGACGCAAACGATGGATGCCAGCGGAGGCGGCGGAGGCTCGTCAATTGATGCCGTAATGGTCGATCCGAGCGCAGTGGTGGAGCAGTATAACCGCCAACAGCAGCAGCAGACTGATGCGAAACGCTCTGAGCAGCAGCGTCAAAAGCAGGCTGAACGGCAGGCAGAAGAGCTCCAGCAGAAGCAGGCGGCTGAACAACAGCGGCTGAAAGAGCTGGAAAAAGAGCGTCTGCAAGCGCAGGAAGAGGCAAAAAATCAGGCTCAGGAACAGGCAGAACAGCGTAAGCAAGCCGAAGCCGCAGCTCAGCAGGCAAAAGAGCAGCAGAAACAAGCCGAAGCAGCAGCGGCCAAAGCGAAGGCTGAAGCCGAGCAACAGGCGAAAGCGGCGGCGGACGCTAAAAAGAAAGCGGAAGACGAAGCGAAGAAACAGGCTGCGGCAGCCGCTGCGGCTAAGAAGCAGGCAGAAGAAGAGGCCAAAGAAAAGGCCGCTGAAGCGGCTAAGCAGAAGGCGGCAGAGGCGGCTAAGCAAAAAGCCGATGCTGAAGCAGCGAAAAAAGCAGAAGCAGCCGCTGTGGCTAAGAAAGCGGCTGATGAGAAAAAGAAAGCAGCAGAAGCAGCTAAGCAGGAAAGCGCCGTTGACGATTTGCTAGGCGGGCTGGCTTCATCGAAAAATGCACCGAAATCTGGCGGTGGCGCGCCTGTGGGCACAGGTAACAATAAGAAGAGCGGGGCATCAGGTGCGGCACTGGACAGCTATGGCGGTCAGGTGCGTTCAGCCATTCAGAGCAAGTTTTATGACTGGCAGCTCTACAAAGGGCGTACCTGTACATTACGGATTAAACTGGCACCAGATGGCCTGCTGATTGATGTCACTGCTGAAGGCGGCGATCCGGCGTTATGTCAGGCAGCTATTGCGGCTGCCAAACAGGCCAGAATACCGAAGCCACCGAGCACAGAGGTTTATGAGGCTTTCAAAAACGCGCCAATAGACTTTAAACCGCAGTAGCTGGGCTGTTTACCCAAGATTTAAGATTATTACGATGGTAAATAAACCAGGTTATGTAGTTTTGTTGACATTGGTTTGTTTTTGTTAAAATTCTGCTAATTTATCGTAGGCTTCGCGTCTGGATAAGGGAGATGAGATGAAGCAAGTACTGAAAGTTGCATTAAGCTTTTTAATGCTGTGGGCAGCGGCGCTGCACGCGGAAGTACGTATAGAGATTACCCAAGGGGTAGACTCTGCACGTCCTATCGGTGTGGTTCCATTCAAATGGGCGGGGGCGGGCGCAGTACCTGAGGACGTAGGCGGCATCGTAGGTGCTGATTTACGTAACAGCGGTAAATTCAACCCGATTGACGTAAATCGCATGCCACAGCAGCCTGCGACGGCATCTGAAGTGACGCCTGCTGCATGGACTGCGCTGGGTATTGATGCGGTTGTTGTTGGCCAGGTTCAACCGAGCGCTGATGGCAGCTACCTGGTTTCTTATCAGCTTGTCGATACGTCGGGTAACCCTGGTAACGTTCTGGCTCAGAACCAATTCAAAGTAACCAAACAGTGGCTACGCTACGCTGCGCACACGGCCAGCGATGAAGTGTTTGAGAAACTGAGCGGTATAAAAGGTGCATTCCGAACCCGTATCGCTTACGTTGTTCAGACCAACGGCGGTCAGTTCCCTTATGAGCTGCGTGTTGCGGACTATGATGGTTACAATCAATTTGTTGTTCACCGTTCACCACAGCCGCTGATGTCTCCGGCCTGGTCGGCAGACGGTAGCAAACTCGCTTATGTAACATTTGAAAGTGGCCGTTCTGCGCTGGTTATCCAGACGCTGGCAAATGGTGCGATCCGTCAGGTTGCGTCTTTCCCACGTCACAACGGTGCGCCTTCTTTCTCTCCCGATGGCAGCAAACTGGCATTCGCGCTCTCCAAGAGCGGTAGCTTGAACCTGTATGTTATGAATCTGGGATCTGGGCAAATCAGCCAGGTGACGGATGGCCGTAGCAATAATACGGAACCAACATGGTTCCCTGACAGCCAGACCCTGGCCTATACTTCAGATCAGGCGGGCCGTCCTCAGGTTTACAAAGTCAATGTTAACGGCGGAGCACCGCAGCGTTTGACCTGGGAAGGTGCTCAGAATCAGGATGCTGACGTGAGCGCCGACGGGAAGTTTTTGGTAACGGTTGGCTCTAATGGCGGAGCTCAGCATATTTCCAAACTGGATCTGGTAACGGGTGCCGTACAAGTATTAACGGACACGTTCCTGGACGAAACGCCAAGTATCGCACCGAATGGCACGATGGTGATCTACAGTTCCAAACAAGGACTGGGATCAGTGCTACAGTTGGTTTCGACAGATGGGCGTTTCAAAGCGCGTCTTCCGGCTACAGATGGACAGGTTAAATTCCCTGCCTGGTCGCCGTATCTATAAGTACAGATATGTACAATAAACTCGTCAAAGGACATAAGAAATGCAATTCAATAACGTGCTGAAAGGCCTGATGTTGGCTCTGCCGGTGCTGGCAGTGGCCGCTTGTAGCTCCAACAAGAACGCGGACAATGACCAATCTTCCATGGGGGCTGGCAACAACGGCATGATGGACGGCGGCAACATGTCTTCTTCTGAGCAAGCTCGTTTGCAGATGCAAGAATTACAGCGCAACAACATCGTTTACTTCGGTCTGGACAAGTACGATGTTAGCTCTGAATTCGCTCAGATGTTGGACGCACACGCTGCATTCCTGCGTAGCAACCCGTCTTACAAAGTGACTATCGAAGGTCACGCGGACGAACGCGGTACGCCAGAATACAACATCGCTCTGGGTGAGCGTCGTGCCAACGCGGTACAAATGTACCTGCAAGGTAAAGGCGTTTCTTCCGATCAGATCTCCATCGTTTCTTACGGTAAAGAGAAACCAGCTGTTCTCGGTCATGACGAAGCGGCGTATGCCAAAAACCGTCGTGCCGTTCTGGTATATTAAGAGAATCGCATGAGCAGTAACTTCAGACGTCACCTGTTGGGTCTGTCGTTACTGGTTGGCGTAGCGGTCCCTTGGGCCGCTGCTGCCCAAGCGCCAATCAGTAATGTCGGCTCTGGCTCGGTCGAAGATCGTGTCACTCAATTGGAGCGTATTTCTAACGCTCACAGCCAGCTTTTAACCCAACTTCAGCAGCAAATCTCTGATAATCAGCGTGATATTGACAGCCTTCGTGGGCAGATTCAGGAAAGCCAGTATCAGTTGAATCAGGTTGTTGAACGGCAGAAGCAGATATATCAGCAGATTGATGGATTAAGTTCGCAATCATCCTCTACACCGACGACAGATGGCACGCCTGCCGCTGCTGTGGGTACTGATACTGGTGCTGCTAACACATCGGCACCGGCGAGTACGGGTGATGTGAATACGGATTACAATGCTGCAGTCGCGCTCGTGCTGGAAAAAAAACAGTACGATCAAGCGATCAGCGCATTTCAGGCATTCGTCAAGAAGTACCCGGATTCAACCTATCAGCCTAATGCCAACTATTGGCTTGGTCAGTTGAATTACAACAAGGGGAAAAAGGATGATGCGGCGTACTATTTCGCTAATGTTGTTAAAAATTATCCCAAGTCACCAAAAAGTGCCGAGGCATTGCTGAAGGTCGGGGTGATCATGCAGGAAAAAGGTCAGGCTGATAAAGCGAAGGCCGTTTACCAGCAAGTTGTAAAAATGTACCCCAATACAGAAAGTGCAAAGCAGGCACAAAAACGTTTATCTGCATCGTAACTCCGTCTTAATTGGCACAAAAATCGCCCATCATGAGCGGTTTTTGTGCCTAAACGTCTTAAGAGTAAGCAATCAAACAATTTTCCAAGAAAATAGGTTGCGCTGAAAATTTAAATCAGTAATATGTGCCGCCGTTGCCAAGGCAAACAGCGAAACGCTAAAACAGTATGAAATTGGGTCGTTAGCTCAGTCGGTAGAGCAGTTGACTTTTAATCAATTGGTCGCAGGTTCGAATCCTGCACGACCCACCAATTTCAAATATAGTCATAGTCTTGGTAGGCATTAAATAGTTCCGCATTGCGGGTCGTTAGCTCAGTCGGTAGAGCAGTTGACTTTTAATCAATTGGTCGCAGGTTCGAATCCTGCACGACCCACCATTTCAGCAGTAGAATTCCTTCCTCAAATAAATTCATTTTAAATGACAGTCGCACGTACCATGTAGGTGAGAATCTGTGCTTTGGTTGCAGACTCGCGAATCGAATCTGCAACGTGTGAGCGTAGACCCCGAAGGGGCGAGGCCGAAGGCCAAGTCATCCTGCACGACCCACTATCTCAGTAGCTGATTCTCTTCCCGAATGAGTTCGCTTTAAGATCACCATTACGCATTTCGTGTTGGTGAGATAAAAATCCACCATCGTTCCCTATTTGTTAAGGCTTTGCGGTATATTAGGATTTTATCCCTCTTGATGGGCGATAGGTTGCAGAGTTATTCATCTCCTCCATAAGCTACAGGGGCACAGCATTACGCTGTTTACCTGCAACTCGGATGATTTAGGCTATACAACCCGTCAGAAACTGTTTTCTCATCCTATCGAGTGGAATGGAGTCACTGCCACAGGGAAAGCACCTGTAGCCCTGTTTAGGAAAAAATATGATTGGTCCGCTGATTAATGGTGCTGCTATCTTGATAGGTAGCAGTTTGGGTATTATTTTACGTCGCTTTATCTCTCAACGTTTGCAGGATGGTCTTCCGCCAGCGTTTGCGATGGTGTCGATTGCAATGGGTATCACGCTGGTTGTTAAAGTCCAGCAGCTGCCTGCGGTGACGCTGGCTATCGTGATTGGTGTCGCGTTAGGCGAACTGCTCCGCATGGAGTCTGGCGTTCAGTGGGCTGGCACGATGATTCAGAAAGGGTTAAATCGCGTGCTGCCTGCACAGGAGCACAGCTTACCGCAGGATGTCTACACGCAGAACTTTACCGCATTAATCGTTCTATTTTGTGCCAGCGGAACCGGCGTGGTTGGCGCATTGACTGAAGGGCTAACTGGTGATTATCAACTGCTGATCATAAAATCTGCTTTGGATATTTTTACCGCGCTGGTTTTTTCCATCACGCTTGGCCTTGCCGTGATGTCGATTGCGATACCGCAGATTATTGTCCAGACGCTGTTGTTCTTCTCCGCCAAATTGATTATGCCCTTTATGACAGACATCACGATGGGGGATTTTTCTGCCTGCGGTGGAATTATCATGATTGCGGTAGGTCTGAGAATCGCGCAGATCAAATCATTTGCGGTGGTTAACTTCCTGCCTGCTTTGGTTCTGGTTATTCCTATCTCTCTCTACTGGCATCGCATTTTCGGCTAAAAGTCATGTCTGATTAGTGGCGGGCAAGTGAAGGCATGTCGCCGCGAAAAATTTGTATCACTTCCATATCGGTAAGCGGTACATTTTTGCTACAGACATAAATATGCTTTCCTTGCGGGCTGATACTCTTGACTAGCTCTATTTAGTGGCTGGCAAATTCTACCTGGCTGTGCCCACCTTCATTCTATCTTCATGGCATGAATGATGACGCTGTGCGAGGAGAACAGATTAATCAGCCGTTTAGCTGCCATCTTGCTTGTGAGTCGCTGCTGGAATCATCTGCCCGAGAAGTAAGCACGTGGTGGTAAAAGGCGTTTCTGATTTCCCTGTCACCTCTTGTTTCGTGCCCACATTTCTGGTGGTCAGGGTATCGCGATATATTCTGATATAGAAACTGACCATGCCATTTCTCTCCTTGTCTCTTTTCTATAAGTCATACCACTCACGTATTGCATATCGGTGTTTTAAGCATCTTAAACAAGATGGCCTGTTTTCTGGAAAAAACACCGCGACTTTAGGCATGGTTTTCGGTATTTTGTTTAGGATAAAAAACTTCGATACTGATGATGAATCAGTATCAGGTGTTACAACCCGAGTTGTCATCGTGGAAATTCATAATGATCACCTTTTTTGATAGCAATGAAACCATTTATCCGTTTCCGCCGAAGCCGAAACCTTTATCGGCTGATGCGAAGCAGCACTATCGTAGCAGGATAAAAACGCTGTTGCGGGAAAGAAACGCCGTCATGGTCGCGCACTACTATACCGATCCTGAAATTCAGGCGTTGGCAGAAGAAACTGGCGGTTGCGTGGCGGATTCGCTGGAAATGGCGCGATTCGGCAGCACCCATTCGGCGTCGACGCTGTTGGTGGCGGGTGTCCGCTTCATGGGAGAAACCGCTAAGATACTCAATCCAGAAAAAATGATTCTGATGCCCACGTTGGAAGCCGAATGCTCGCTCGATCTCGGCTGTCCCGTCGATGAGTTCAGCCGTTTTTGCGATGCGCACCCAGACCGAACAGTAGTCGTTTATGCCAATACTTCCGCGGCGGTAAAAGCGCGTGCCGATTGGGTGGTCACGTCTAGTATCGCGGTGGAGTTGATCGAACATCTGGATAGCCTGGGAGAAAAGATTATCTGGGCACCGGATCGTCATCTGGGAAGCTATGTTCAAAAGCAGACTGGGGCGGATGTACTGTGCTGGCAGAGCGCGTGCATTGTGCATGACGAATTTAAAACGCAGGCGCTGAAGCGCATGAAGATTTTGTTCCCAGATGCGGCCATTTTGGTCCATCCAGAGTCACCGCAGAGCGTGGTGGAGATGGCTGATGCCGTTGGGTCGACCAGCCAGCTGATTCAGGCGGCGAAAACGTTGCCGCAGCGTGAACTGATTGTGGCGACCGACCGCGGCATTTTCTACAAAATGCAGCAGGCATGCCCAGAGAAAATGTTGCTGGAAGCGCCGACCGCAGGTGAAGGAGCCACCTGCCGCAGCTGTGCCCACTGCCCGTGGATGGCGATGAATGGGCTGGAAGCGATTGCTAACGGCCTTGAACAAGGCGGCAGTGCCCATGAGATTCATGTTGATGCAGCCCTACGAGAAGGTGCGTTAATCCCGCTGAATCGCATGCTGGAATTTGCGGCTTCACTAAAATTACATGTGAAAGGGAATGCCTGACGGCGATCCCAGGCATCTTGATATACTCCAAATAATTTGAATTGCATGCAGGCGACTCGAAGCATTACGGATATCGCGACTTCTTACAATAATTGAGACAGGGGGTGAGATGGATTTTTTTAGTACCAGCAATATGTTAATTCATATTCCTTTGGGGGAAGGGGGATACGATCTTTCCTGGATTGAGGCGATCGGCACGCTGTTTGGCCTGCTGTGTATTTGGTTCGCGAGTCAGGAAAAAACCATCAACTATTTATTTGGGTTGATTAACGTCACGCTGTTTGCCGTGATCTTTTTCCAGATTCAGCTTTACGCCAGCCTGTTGCTGCAAATCTTCTTCTTTGCCGCCAATATTTATGGCTGGTACGCCTGGACGCGTAAGACCGATTCGCAGGAAGTGGAGTTGCGCATTCGCTGGCTACCGCTACAGAAGCTGATTGGCTGGTCGGTAGCGTGTATTGCCGCGATTGGCTTGATGACGTTCTACATTGATGCAGTATTTGCTGTGCTGACGCGCATTGCTGTTTCCAGCATGCAGAGGCTGGGGTTGGTTGTACAGATGCCGACCCTCCAGCCGGATGCGTTCCCATTCTGGGATTCCACCATGATGGTGCTGTCGATCGTGGCGATGATCCTGATGACGCGTAAATACGTCGAAAATTGGCTGTTGTGGGTAGTGATTGATGTGATAAGCGTGGTGATTTTTGCTTATCAAGGCGTCTACGCGATGGCGGTAGAGTACGCGATCCTGACGCTGATCGCCCTGAACGGTTCCTGGCTATGGATTAAGAGCGCAAAGGAAAACCGCGCCAGCACGGTTTCACAGAGGGTATAATCCAAACTTAATGCTTGTGGTGGTGGCCTTCTGCGTCATGGTTTGCCGAATGATGGCGTCCCTGATGGTGAAAATCGCAGTGGTCATCATCACAGCGTCGATATTCCATCTGCACCGTTGCATGTCCAATCTGATAATTTTTCAGTAAATATGCCTGAATACGTCTTAACAACGCATCGTGATCGTGAGGCGGAACCACCTGTGCATGCAGCGTCATCATCGGTTTCTCGCCTACCTGCCATAAATGCACATGGTGAATGTTCCTGACTTCGGGAATATTCAGCGTCAGATCTTTCTGTAGAACCTCAACGCTAAGTTGGGTGGGCGTGCCTTCCAATAGCTCGTGAATGCTCTCTTTCAATAACGCCCAGGCGCTGCGCAGCACCAGGCACGACACCAGAACAGAGAGAACCGGGTCTATAGGCGTCCAGTTGGTATAAAGGATAATGACGGCCGCCATCATCGCGCCGACAGAACCGAGCAGATCGCCCAACACATGCAGGGCTGCCGCGCGGACGTTAATGTTTTTCTCTTCGCTGCCGTGGTGTAACAGCCAAAATGCCACGATGTTTGCCAGCAATCCGGCAACGGCGACAAGCAGCATGGGGATGCCCGCAACAGGCTGAGGCTCATAGAAGCGTTGGATGGCTTCCCAGAAGATGAAGGCCGTAATCAGTATCAGCGTTAGCGCATTTACAAATGCGGCGAGGGTCGTGAGCCGCAAATAGCCGAAGGTATGGCGCGCATCGGGCTTACGCTGTGCGAAACGCACAGCGACAAGTGCGACAAACAGTGCGGCGGCGTCTGTCAGCATATGACCTGCATCCGCAAGTAGGGCGAGGGAACCGGATAGCAGACCGCCAATGACTTCTGCCACCATAAACGTGGCGGTAATGATAAATGCGGCTAGCAGACGTTTACTGTTACCTGATTCCGTGTGGCTGTGGTTATGTGACATCGATCACCCTGAGTGGTGGTTTTGTTCCACTTTACTTAAACCGACAGTGAAAACCTACTCTGCGCTTCATCGGCCTGTCGATTGGGCTATTTTCTGGTGAAAATAAGATGGATAGGGCATCTGAAAGCATTTGATCGCGTAAATCCCGTTGATTTCAGCGTCCTGATAACACCAGCTTGACATATAATAATCAATCTTCAATATGAAACATCCCGTTTCTCAGGCTACCTGCATGGGTGGGATGGCGCGCATTGGATGGGGTTAACATACCGTTTCGGAACCGATGGATTTATTTATGAATTACCAAAATGATGATTTAAGAATTAAAGAGATTAATGAACTTTTGCCGCCGGTTGCTTTACTAGAAAAGTTTCCAGCTACGGAGAAGGCTGCGGAAACGGTATCGTTCGCGCGTACTGCCATCCACAAAATTCTTAATGGCAATGACGACCGCCTGCTGGTGGTGATTGGTCCTTGCTCGATCCACGACACGAAAGCAGCAAAAGAGTATGCCGCGCGTCTGCTGACGCTGCGTGATGAGCTGAGTGGCGATCTGGAAGTGGTTATGCGGGTTTATTTTGAAAAACCACGTACCACGATTGGCTGGAAAGGGCTAATCAATGATCCGCACATGGACAACAGCTTTCAGATCAATGACGGTTTGCGCATTGCACGTCAACTGCTGCTGGAAATTAACGATACCGGTTTACCGGCTGCGGGTGAATTTCTGGACATGATCACCCCGCAATACCTGGCGGATTTGATGAGCTGGGGTGCGATCGGTGCACGTACGACGGAATCTCAGGTACACCGTGAACTGGCCTCTGGCCTGTCATGCCCTGTCGGCTTTAAAAATGGCACTGACGGCACCATCAAGGTTGCGATTGACGCGATTAACGCCGCCAGTGCACCACACTGCTTCCTGTCTGTGACCAAATGGGGTCATTCGGCTATCGTGAACACCAGCGGCAACAACGATTGCCACATCATTTTGCGCGGCGGAAAAACGCCTAACTACAGCGCTGAACACGTTAAAGACGTGAAGGTTGGCTTGGAAAAAGCCGGTCTGACACCGCAGGTCATGATTGATTTCAGCCATGCAAACAGCAGCAAGCAGTTTAAGAAGCAGATGGATGTTTGTACTGATGTTTGCGGGCAGATCGCTCAGGGCGAAAAAGCGATTATGGGCGTGATGGTGGAAAGTCACCTAGTTGAAGGTAATCAGAGTCTGGAAAGTGGTGAGCCGCTGGTTTATGGCCGTAGCGTGACCGATGCCTGTATTGGCTGGGAAGACACGGAATCCCTACTGCGTCAGTTAGCGTCTGCCGTACGAGAACGCCGTAGCAAGTAATACCGAATGGCGTGCTAGCAGGCTCGCCATGAAAAAAACCCGGGCACAGACCGGGTTTTTTTCATTCAACGGTAAATTACTTCGCTTTACCTTGATTCGCTACTGCGGCCGCTTTTGCAGCGATTTCATCTGCGTTGCCTAGGTAGTAACGTTTAATTGGTTTGAAGTTCTCGTCGAACTCATATACCAACGGCACGCCAGTCGGGATATTCAGTTCCAGAATTTCGTCCTCGCCCATGTTGTCCAGGTATTTCACCAGAGCACGCAGTGAGTTACCGTGAGCCGCGATGATCACGCGCTCGCCGCTCTTGATGCGTGGCAGGATGGTTTCATTCCAGTAAGGCACAACACGCTCGATGGTCAGCGCCAGGCTTTCAGTCAGCGGCAGCTCTTTGTCGCTAAGAGAAGCGTAACGCGGATCGTGGCCCGGGAAACGCTCGTCATCACGCGTCAACTCTGGAGGCGTAATCGCAAAACCACGGCGCCATTGTTTAACCTGCTCGTCACCGTATTTTTCAGCCGTTTCGGCTTTGTTCAGACCCTGCAATGCACCGTAGTGGCGCTCATTCAGTTTCCAGGATTTTTCCACTGGCAACCAGGCTTGATCCAGCTCGTCCAGTACGTTCCACAGTGTATGAATGGCACGTTTCAGCACGGAGGTATACGCGAAATCAAAGGTAAAACCTTCGTCTTTCAGCAACTGACCTGCGGCTTTGGCTTCTGAACGGCCTTTGTCGGACAGATCGACATCGTACCAGCCTGTGAAGCGGTTTTCGTTGTTCCACTGGCTCTCACCGTGTCTTACCAGTACCAGCTTAGTTACAGCCATAGCTAAACTCCTTCCTATCCTAAGATTTCTGTGATAACTGATTTCATTATAGGGGCTGAGAACGGTTATCGGCAATCGATAGTCGATGGCAAGCGTGATTTATCCGCAGGTTATTTGCGTAAAATCACGCTATGGCTTTACCGTTTCAGCAAACCGGTTTCCCCTTATGTAACAACAGATAAACCGCAGGGATCACCAGCATTGACAGTAGGGGCGCGCTTACCATACCGCCTATCATCGGCGCGGCGATCCGCTGCATGATCTCAGACCCGCTGCCTCCGGCCCACATAATGGGGAGTAACCCAGCCATAATCGTCGCTACGGTCATCATTTTTGGCCGTACGCGCAGAACGGCTCCTTCGTGGATGGCATCCATTAACTGCTGGCGTGACAGCGCCTGGCCCGCCACGCGGTGTTTCTCCACCGCATGATTGAGATAGAGCAGCATAATGACACCAAACTCCGCCGAGACGCCCGCCAATGCAATAAAGCCCACAGCACCGGCTACAGAAAGATTATAGCCAAGGAAATAGAGTAGCCAGACGCCGCCAATCAGTGCGAAGGGGAGCGTTGCCATAATCAGCAAGGCATCTTTGATGCGGTTGAAGGTGACATACAGCAGCACAAAAATGATCAGCAGCGTAAAAGGGATTACGACTTTCATTTTCTCCGTGGCGCGTTCCAGATATTCAAACTGACCGGACCAACTGAGTGAAATCCCTTCCGGTAGCGTGACCAACTGGGCGACGGCCTGCTGCATGTCTTCAACGGCGGATTTCAGGTCACGGCCGCGTAGATCGACATAAATCCAGTCTGACAGACGACTGTTCTCGCTTTTCAGCATAGGGGGCCCTTCGCTGACGCGAATATCAGCCAGCTCCGCCAGCGTCACTCTGCTACCGTTTGCCGTCACGATGGGCAGGTCGCGCAATTTTTGGAGCGAATCGCGCAATTCTCGTGGGTAGCGGATATTGATGGGGTAACGTTGGCGACCTTCAATGGTTTCGCCGATGTTCTGCCCGCCGATGAGCGTCGCGACGACCGACTGAAGTTCCTCAACGGAGACACCGTAGCGCGCAGCGCGTTGGCGGTCTATATCAATATCGATATAGCGTCCTCCTGCTAATCGTTCTGCCAGCGCAGACGTCACGCCAGGCACCTGTTTTACCACCTGCTCGATTTGCTCGGCGGTACGCTCGATGTCTGCCAGATTGTTGCCGTTAACCTTAATACCAACCGGACTTTTGATGCCGGTAGCCAGCATGTCCAGCCGGTTGCGAATCGGTGGCACCCATACGTTGGCGATGCCCGGCAGACTGACGGTGCGATCCAATTCCGCAACCAGTTTGTCCATAGTCATACCCTCACGCCACTGGTCGTGCGGTTTCAGCCGAATTGTACTTTCCAGCATAGTAAGCGGAGCAGGGTCAGTTGCCGTTTCGGCACGGCCAGCTTTACCGAAAACCGATTCAACTTCGGGCACGGTTTTAATCAGCCGGTCTGTTTGTTGCAACAACCGACCCGCTTCACGCGCAGAAATGCCGGGCAGGGTGGAAGGCATATACAGCAGGTCGCCTTCATCCAGCGGTGGCATAAATTCGCTTCCCAGACGGCTGAGCGGAAAGAGCGTTAGCAGTAACAGCAGGCCGGAGACCAGCAGTGTGGTCTTTGGGTAGCTCAACACTTTTTGCAGCACCGGATGATAGAGTGTAATCAGCCAACGGTTAATCGGATTTGCCTGTTCGTCCGGTATCTTACCGCGCACGAAATACCCCATTAATACCGGAACCAGCGTAATCCCTAATCCGGCGGCAACGGCCATGGCGTAGGTTTTGGTAAAAGCCAGCGGTGAAAACATGCGGCCTTCCTGTGCCTCCAGTGAGAACACCGGTACAAACGACAGCGTAATGATCAGCAGGCTGCAAAACAGCGCGGGACCGACTTCCACCGCCGCCCGTTCGGCTAACTGCCACCACTCGTTGTTCTGCGGCTGCTTGCCGGGGTTTTCATGCCGCCACTGCTCAATGACTTTATGCATGTTTTCTATCATCACAATCGCGGCATCCACCATGGCGCCGATGGCAATCGCGATTCCGCCCAGCGACATGATATTCGCATTTACGCCCTGATAGCGCATGATGATAAATGCCCCTAAAATCCCCAGCGGTAGGCTGATAATCGCTACCAGCGCCGAGCGGAAGTGGAACAGGAACAGTGCGCAGATGACGGCGACAACGGCAAACTCTTCCAGCAGCTTAAAGCTGAGCGTGTCGATAGCGTGTTCTATCAACTGCGAACGATCGTAGGTCGGGACGATCTCAACGCCCGCTGGCAGGCTTTTTTGTATCTCCTGTAACCGTGCTTTGACAGCATGCAGCGTATTCAGCGCATTTTTACCATAGCGCAGGACGATAATGCCGCCCGCCACTTCGCCTTCGCCATTCAGTTCGGCGATGCCGCGTCGCATCTCCGGCCCTTCTCTGAGCGTAGCCACATCCTGTAACAGCACAGGAATGCCGTTGCGGGTGGTAATCACCACGTGGTTAAAGTCTTGCACGGTTTTCAGGTAGCCGGTAGTGCGTACCATATACTCCGCTTCACCCAGCTCCAGTACGGAGCCGCCATTTTCCTGATTGGCTGCCTGCACGGCACTCACGATCTGCCGGTGGGTGATGCCCTGTGTCCGCATACGTTCTGGATCGACGATGATCTGATACTGTTTGACCATACCGCCCACACTGGCGACTTCTGCCACATCAGGAACCGTTTTCAGCTCATATTTCAACAGCCAATCCTGAAATCCGCGCAGGTCGGCCAAGCTGTATTTGCCGCTACGATCGACCAGCGCGTATTCGTAGATCCAGCCTACGCCAGTGGCATCTGGACCCAGCGAGGTTTTGGCCTCGGCGGGCAGGCTGGATTGCACCTGACTGAGGTACTCCAGCACGCGGGAGCGCGCCCAGTAAGGATCGGTTCCGTCCTCAAACAGCACGTAGACGTAGGCATCGCCGAACATGGAAAAGCCCCGAACTGTCTTGGCATCCGGCACGGAAAGCATGGTGGTGGTGAGCGGATAGGTCACCTGATTTTCCACCACCTGTGGCGCTTTCCCCGGATAGCTGACGCGAATGATGACCTGCACGTCAGACAGATCGGGGAGAGCATCCAGCGGCGTTTTTTGCAGGGAAAGCAGACCCCAGGCCGCCATGAATAGCGCCGCCAGTAAAACCAGAAGACGATTGTTGAGCGACCAGCGAATCACGTAGGCAATCATGGATGGACTCCATGTCCGGCATGCGGATCGTCAGTGGTGGAAAAATGCAGAACGTGTATCCCGCTGTCGTCCATGTTGAACTGGAAACGCACGGTGCTGCCGAGCCCCACGCCCTGAGGCAGCCCTGACGCTGGCAGCGTGAAGTCCATCGTCATCGGTGACCAGTTGAGCGCCGGAACGGCTTCATGCTCGATGGTGACCTGATTGCCGTTTATTGCCCTGATAACTCCCTGTGTTTGATAGCCAACCGAGGTAGCTGGCGTTGCTGGGTTTGCTGATGTCTCTGCATCAAACTGCGGTAAGGCGCTGCGCAGGCTGGCTTCGGAATCAATCAGGAATTGGCCGGAGGTGACTACGCTGTCACCAGCCTTCAGGCCCTCGATTATTTCGACCCAGTCCCCCAGCGACGCACCCACAGTGACGTTGCGCGGGGTGAAATGGCCATTGCCATCGCTCAGCAAGACCCGATTTTGGCTACCACTGACCAATAGCGCTTCCTGTGGGATCGCCAGACGCGGCTGTGCCTGAACGTGAGAAAGCTGTACGGTGAGGTACATGCCAGGTTTTAGCTGCTGTTGCGGGTTGTCGAGTACAACGCGCGCTTTTAACGTGCGCGTGGTGCTATCCAGCACGGGCAGCAGTTCGCTGATTTTGCCGTGGAAGGTTTTTCCCGGCCAGGCATTGCTGGCGGCGCTGATGTCATTACCAATAGTGAGTTGAGCCGCCTGCGATTCGGGATAATCGACATCGATCCAAACTGGATTCAGACTGGCAAGCTCAAATAATGGCTGAGCAGGGCTTAACTGCATGCCTTGCCGTACTTCAAGCTTATTCACGTAGCCGTCTTCCGGTGCAGTAATGACAATCCTATCCTGCGGCTTGCCGCTACGCTCGACCTGACGAATCACCGTTTCCGGCATGAAGAGCAGCGACAGCCGCTGTCGGGCCGATTGGCTGAGGACATCGTCGCCCAACTGCCGTACCGCCAGATATTCGCGCTGCGCTGCCGCCCAGGTCGGGTTCCACAATGTGGCCAGCGTTTCGCCTTTCTTCACCTGCTGTTGCAGCGCGTTAACCGTGAGTTTTTCGACGATGCCGCCACTGGGCGCGACCAGCGTGTGCAATCCACGCTCATTGATCGCAACGGTGCCGTAACCCGTGCTACGATCGGCAAGTTCGCGCATTTCCGCGCGTGCGGTGCGAACGCCGAGGTTTTGCTGCTGACGGGCGCTGACGGTAATACCACTATCATCCTGTACTTCATCGGCGTAGCGGGGCACCAGTTCCATATCCATAAAGGGGGACTTCCCCGGCTTGTCGAAACGTTTATCCGGTACCATTGAGTCGTACCAATAGAGGACGGTACGTTCTGGCTCAGCGGTAGCGGGGATGTGGGATGTTTGCTGTTGACCCACCAGATAGCCCACGCCGCCTGCACTGAGAATAGCCAGCGTCACCAGACTAAACATGAGTGATTTTTTCATTACGGTTTTGCTCATCGCGTAGGGCTTCCTTGTGGTGTCAGATAGCGGATGGCGGCCCAATATTGCGCCATCTCCTGGGCGGTATCCTGAACCGCGATCCGGCTTTCAAGCAGTGCCCGGCGGGCATCCAGTACGGCAGCGAGATTACTGCTGCCGGATTGATACTGAGCCTGAATCAGTTTGATGCGCTGCTGTTGTAGCGGGAGAACGTCGTTGCTCTGACGCTGCCAGCGTGACTGTGCGGCGTGATATTGGGCAATCAGCGTATCGAGCTGCGCCTGATGTTCTCGTTCGGTGAGCAAGACTTTGTCGCGTGCCTCCATACTGCGCGAGACGTCTGCGGCGTAGTCCTTGTCCTGACGTTTGGATGTGAACAGCGGCAGATCGACCGTCACCATCATGCCTGCCATGTCGTCGTAACCGTCACCACGTTTTGCGTAATAGACTTCAACATCGACATTAGGGATGGCGGCAACCGCTGATTGTGCGGAGCGAGCCTGAGCCAGTTCGGCTTCACGTTGCGCCTGTTGCATTTCCGGGTGCTGGTGAATGGTGCTGCTCAGCACCTCTGGTGAAGCTGGCAGTCGTTCAAAGCGGGGCAGTTCGCCTTGCACGTTAATTGCCGTCATGCCGGTAAGCTGCACTAGTCGGGCGTGCGCGATCTGATTATCTCGTTCGGCGTCGGCCAGCTTGTCCTGCATGGTTGCCAGCGTCAGACGAGCATCCAGTACGCTACTGGTTTCACCGCCTGCCGCCACATTCGCTTTTTGTGACGTAATCTGCCGCTGGCTTTCGTTGACCAGCGCAGCGACGTCGGCCAATGCTCTCTGTGAGAGCGCCAGCTCCAGCCATGCCTGTGCCGTTTCCCGTTGCAGGCGAGCGCGGATACTTTCGCTATTACTTTGCAGCGCGTCGGCTTCGACCCGAATAGCCTGCGCTTTACTATCGCGCTTACGACTACTGACATAGGTTTGCATGACGCCGATACGCTGCATCGTCATCCCTTCCCGTGTGAGTCGGCTACCGTTGTTACCGCCCAATGGCAAATTTTCGACGCCAAATTTCAATTTGGGATCGGGAAGTTGTGTGGCGGAGTCGGCCATGTTCTGTAGCGCGTTAATCTGGTGTTGATTGGCCGACAGATCGGCGGAATAACGTTCCGCTGCCTGTAAAGCCTGTTCAAGACTCAGATCTGCCGCAAATACGACGGCAGGCAGCCACAGCAACATCGCCAGACACGCAGGCGTGGCGTCGTGTTTGGATAAGTTCATGATGTGCTCCGGTTAAGGCTGCTGTGGCGTAATCGCGGTCAGAATGTAGCCGCTGTCGTTCTGGATAAAGCTGAACGAAACGGACGTGTTGATGGGTAACGGCGCTATTTTTCCCTCTGATGGCAGCGTGAAGGCCATCGTCATAGCCGGCCATTTTAGGTCGGCAATGGGGGCGTGAGAGAGCGTCACGCTGTCGGCGTTCCACTGTTTAACCATCCCGGTGCTCTGATAAACAACGGGAGTGGCCGCAGGAGGTGTGGTATGCATCATCGCGTGATGCTGGTGGTCGTTTGCCCACGTGGGAAAAGTAACGGAAGAAACAGCAAAAACCAGGCCGCTGAGCAGAGTCATATAAGTGATACGCATAAAATAATCCCAATAAAAATAATTGATAAACAAGGTGTTGCGCTCGCTGGCGCAGAGGTTATCAATCGCTTGGGTTATTCTCTGAATCGACAGAAGCGGATCTCAGCCGGAGGGCCAACTGCGGGAGGAGAGAGCCAGGCATCGCATGCCTGATTAAGCGGGACAGGGTTATCCGCTAAAACCAGTTCACCGCTGACCGGCAGTGCGAGTAATGCCAGCGAACCGTTATCCTGCTTAACGCTATCCGGTACGCAGTGCTTTTCGCACAGTGGCGTTTGCTGGTTGGCTGTGTAAGACGCTTCAGCCGTATGCTGAGCGTGAGACGATAATGGCTGAACGTCAGCCTGTTGCAGATGTGCCTGATGCTGAATAGTGGGGGATGTCTGGCTGAGCGTCATATCGCATTGATGACCTGCGATAGCCAGTTGCGCATTCAGGAAAAGCCAACACAGCGCCAATAGCCATCCCCACCTGCCTTTATGGCGCAGATGATGAATGAGTAATGGAGACCGTGATGATGCGGACATGGCAATTCCTTTTTGAATGTCGTAGGAGTGTAAGCGTCTAAACTGGAGAGGGGCAAGCGGGGAATGGCATAGTTTTGTAAAGTCGTGTAGTAAATTGGCAGATATCTCTGCCAATGTTATCAACGAGTTAATTGTGTTTTGCTGTTCGGTTACTGTACGAGAAACTGGTACGTGGTATCCGAACGGTAGACTTTTCCCGGCTTTAGCCAGCAGTCGGGTTGCGGCCAGTCTGGGTGATTCGGACTGTCTGGCAGGAATTCGCTTTCCAGCGCGACGCCGACATAGTTTTCATACTGACCACCGTCCCGCGAAGGTGTTCCGGCCAGAAAGTTGCCGCTGTAGAGCTGCAAGGCGGGGGCGCTGGTGAAGACGCTCATCAGCACGCGGCCATCTGACGACCACAAATTGGCGGCCGGACTCTCACTGGAACCGCAGGTGCGATGCAGTAAGTAAGCGTGATCGTAACCACCGACGGCCATTTGATCGCTGTCGCGCAGGAAATCCTCTTCGAGCGTTTTTGGCTGGCGGAAATCCATTCCGGTCCCGTTTACCGGTGTCAGGTCAGCATTGGGAATCCCTGAACTATTGACCGGTAAATAATAGTCGGCAAACAGCTGTAATTGGTGTTTACGTACGTCAGTCAGATCGCCATCAAGGTTAAAGTAGGCGTGGTTAGTCAGGCAGACGGGGCAGGCTTTTTCCACGGTCGCCTGATATGAAATTTCCAGCGAATTATATTCAGTCAGCGCATAGGTCACCTGCACGTTGAGGTGCCCTGGATACCCCTGATCGCCATCTGGTGAATGTAACTGGTAAGTGACCTGTGTCGCGCTCTGACTGACGATTCGCCAGCGGCGGGCATGAAAGCCTTCCGGGCCACCGTGCAACTGATGTTCGTTCTGATTCGGAACCAGATGAAAGGTTTCGGTCTCTCGACTGAATGTGGCTTTGGCTATCCGGTTGGCATAGCGGCCAATCGACGCACCGAGATAAGCGCTTTGCTGCGGATATTGCTCGGGTGAGGCACAGCCCAAGAGAACCTCTCGTACTTCACCTTCTGGTAGCGGGAGCTCACAGGAAAGCCAGGTTGCCCCCCAGTCCATCAGGCATACGCGCATGCCTGCCTGATTCTGCAAAGTTGTTAATTGAAACGGCTGGCCATCTGGTGCCAGCGAATTAAGACTTTCATTCAACATGACTTGCTCCTGTAGAGGCTCGACAAGATAGAAGGGGCTTGCCGATACATGCAGTATAGGGGGAAAGCAGCAGAAGCCAGCTCTGCTACGCTTCCCACTCTGTCACTCGACGTGAAAAAACGCCGTTACGCTTCTTCATACCCGTTAGGGTGGTTGGATTGCCAGTGCCAGGTGTCCTGCGCCATTTCTTGCAATGAGCGTGTGACTTTCCAGTTAAGATCCTTTTCTGCACGTTCGGCATTTGCCCAATAAGCAGGCAGATCTCCCTGGCGACGCGGGGCAAAATGGTAAGGCAGTGGCTTACCACAGGCCTGACTAAAGGCTTCAACGACCTGCAATACACTGTAGCCTATACCCGCGCCCAGATTGTAAATGTGCACGCCAGCACGATTTTGCAGGGTGTTCATGGCGGCGATATGACCGTCAGCCAAATCGACAACGTGGATATAATCTCGTACGCCCGTGCCGTCAACGGTAGGGTAGTCATTACCGAAGATCGCCAGCGAATCGCGACGCCCAACTGCAACCTGAGCGATGTAAGGCATCAGGTTATTGGGCACACCCTGCGGATCTTCGCCCATCTCGCCCGATGGATGTGCGCCAACCGGGTTGAAATAACGCAATAGCGTAATACTCCATTCTGGTTCCGCATGCTGTAAGTCTTGCAGAATTTGCTCCACCATCAGCTTGCTACGGCCATAGGGGCTGGCAGGGTGTCCGGTCGGGAAACTTTCCTGATAGGGCGTGTGTGGCTGATCGCCATAAACAGTAGCGGAAGAGCTAAAAATCAGATTTTTCACGCCTGCTTTCTTCATCGCCTCAGTCAGCACCAGCGTACCGTAGACGTTATTATCATAGTAACTCAGCGGTTCACGCACTGATTCCCCGACGGCTTTCAAGCCAGCAAAGTGGATGACGGAATCAATAGCGTGTTTAGCGAAAATCTCGTCCAGCAATGTGCTGTCGCGGATATCTCCCTGATAAAAAACAGGCGTTTTGTTGGTTAACCGTGTAATGGTTTTAACGACGCTAGCTTTGCTATTGCACAAGTTATCGAGAATGACGGGATTATGCCCGGCAGCCAGCAATTGTACGCAAGTATGACTTCCTATGTAACCGCTACCACCTGTAACAAGAACGTTCATAATGACCCCTATTATGGTAATGCTGCAAAATAACATGGCTAGACGCTGAAAAAGGTGATCTACAGCGAGAATCTGCCTCTGTTATCGATGATTTTTGTACGAAGAAACTTAATGAAGCGTAGACTACAGTGTAAATTAACCTAGACTCCTTCCCTACATTTTATTTTGTGGTAGCGTTATCATTTCTGTTTTTAGGTATCATTTATATAACCCATCAATCTGGTAACGATAGATGTCGTTGTGCGGGATGAAAGTGAGCCGGTGTGTGATGCACTCTGGCGCGTCTTCCGCGTGGTGAGAGACGAAGAGGAGCTGCGTTTCGCCCTCGCCAATCAGGATATCCAGCCAGCGGCGTACCAGTTGGCGATTGAGTGGATCAAGCCCCTGTAGCGGTTCATCAAGAATGAGCAGGGCGGGGTGTTTGACTAACGCACGTGCAATCAGTGTAAGACGCTGCTGACCCCAGGAGAGTGACTGAAATGGGGCATCGGCGATTGCGCCATTAAGCCCCAGCAGGGTGAGCCACTGTTCGGTCAGATGGCGTTGACGGTCGGACACCGCCTGATAAATACCGATGGAATCAAAGAAGCCGGACAGGATCACGTTACGCACGCTGGTGCTGACGCGATAATCTAGATGGAAGCTGCTGCTGACGTAGCCGATGTGGCGTTTGATATCCCATATGGTTTCCCCGCTGCCGCGCCTACGGCCAAACAGCGTAAGGTCGTTACTATAGCCTTGCGGATGGTCTCCGGTAATCAAACTCAACAGCGTCGATTTTCCTGCGCCATTGGGGCCGACAATCTGCCAATGCTGTCCGGGCAGCACTTCCCATGTCAATGCATGCAGAATGGGGCGATCGTTGTATTGCACCACACCGTTACGCAACTGAATGCGCGCCTCGTCGGCGGGAAGTGTTATATAACGTTGCGGATCTTCGGGTTCTGGCAGCGAGCTCCCCGACAGTTTTTCGCTAAAAGCAAGTTGAGCCACCAGCGCTTCTGAGAGGATCGTTTTACGTTCGCCGAGGCGGGTCAGCGTACAGTCTGCCAGCACACCAACATGGTTGATAAAGTTAGGGATATCGTCAAAGCGATTCAGAATTAGCACCAGTGTATAACCCATGCCTGCCAGTTTCCGCAACTCATCGGCAAGCTGCTGGCGAGAGGCAACGTCCAGCCCATCAAAAGGCTCATCGAGAATCAGCAGGTCGGGCTGAGACATCAGTGCCTGACACAGCATCGCCTTACGGGTCTCCCCTGTAGAGAGGTACTTGAAACGACGCTCCAGCAAACGTGCAATACCAAACTGGTGTGCCAACTGTTGGCAACGCGCAGGGTCGTTGAGGCTATCCTGAATCACTTCCGCCGTGGTGCGGCCAGTGTCATCTTCCCCCTCGCCCAGCAGATCGGTGTTATTGCGCTGCCACTCGTCGGAAACCAGTTTTTGTAATTGTTCAAACGATAGACGAACAGGGCGTTGAAATTCCGTTGTTCGCTCACCACGCAATAGCGGCAGTTCGCCGGATAGCGACCGCGCCAGTGCAGATTTACCACTTCCGTTGGCTCCGACAAAGGCCCAGCACTGGTTTTTTTCGAGCGTCAGTTCGTCCAGACGCAACATGCGGGTGTCGCTAAGACGAAACAATCCCTGAGTGATTTTTAACAATGACATCTTTTATCCTTCGTCAGATGGCGATAGCGCTAAAGCGGCATTAACAAAGCGTGGCGATAATGACCCGGTCGGCATTGAAGCAGGCCTTCACATCCATTCCCTGTTGCAGCTTTTGCTGCTCAAGCAAGGCATTCGGCACCATGGCACACAGGGTTTCCCCCCCGGTTAGCGTAATCAGAATTTCGCTGTTTTCTACACCGTGCTGGATTGCCTGAATTTGCCCAGGCAAGACGTTATCAGCGGCAGGCGCGGCGGATGTAGCGGCGTACACGTCGATCCACGGCGCTTTAATCAGTGCCAGCACCTCTTTTCCTTTCTGTAATTGCAGGCGCTCGGCGCTTTGTTGCGTAATCAGTGCGTTAATCGTTGTTTTACCATCGGCGAGTAAAATATCCAGATGTTGTTGCACCTGTTCTTCAGCACGTGCGAGCACGGTTCCAAAAAACTGGTTACGGGCGCTGGTTTGCAGTGAGAAACGCGCAATGGCTGCTAGCAGACTATCCAGCGGCAGTCCATCTTCCTGCAAGACATCGAAGGCTTTTTGCTGGATCTGCGCGAGCAAATCGTACAGTTGGAGAAGGCGTTCGCCGTAGCGGGTAAGCTCTGCGCCGCCGCCGCCTTTGCCGCCGGTCATACGCTCAACAATGGTCTGTTCGGCTAACTGGTTCATCTCATTGATGGCATCCCATGCGCTTTTATAGCTAATCCCCGCCAGCTTGGCTCCCTGACTGATTGAGCCGGTATGACGAATTTGCTTGAGCAGTTCAATACGCCGCGGATCGGCGAATAAACGCTGTTGGAGTTTCAGGGTGAGAAGAATTTCAGCCTGCATAATGAGGGCACCGTCGGTGAGTTTAATTCCCTGTATTGTCGCTATTTTCTTCATTACGGGCAAATCGCACAAATAGACGCACTATTTTCTATTACTACGGTAGACTACATGGAGATAATGACGATCTCGGTTTACAGTGAAATAGCACATTGTACCCTGGATAATTCGGGTTGCGTGAAGGCGGTAACCGCGCGAATCCCCAGGAGCTTACACAAATAAGTGATTGGGGTGAGTAAGGGCACCAACGCACAAGCAGCTTGAAGTATGACGGATATAGACGGGCTAGAGTAGCGGTAACCGTTGCAATAAGTGAGGTAAGCATGTTGGAGTTGTTGAAGAGCCTGCTGTTTGCAGTTGCCATGGTTCCTGTGATGATGGTGGTGATCATGGGCGCGATTTATTGTCTGGGCGAAGTGTTTAACGTGTTGTCCCGCATCGGTCATTCCAACGGCCAGCGCGCAAAGAATCAGCACTGATTCACGATTCTTTTCTATTTTGATGTCCGGTTTCTTGCCGGACATTTCTTTATCTACCCCTATATCTACCTCTTTAAAGCGCATGACACTGCTTTATGATTCGTTATATTATTATTTACACAACGATAATTGTCAGGAGACAAGAATGAAGCAGCAATGGTTAAAATGGTTTGCCGCACTGACGCTCAGTGCAGGAATGGCGCTGCCTGCGGCGGCAGAAGATAAAGTTACGGTGTTCGCCGCGGCATCACTGACCAATGCGTTGCAGGACATTGCTACGCAATATCAGAAAGAGAAAAACGTTGCCGTTGTAGCGTCTTACGCATCATCTTCAACGCTGGCGCGCCAGATTGAACAAGGTGCGCCTGCCGATCTGTTCATTTCTGCTGATCAACAGTGGATGGATTACGCGCAGGATAAAAACCTGATGGATACCACCACGCGCCACACGCTGCTGGGCAATGAGCTGGTGGTGATTGTGCCGAAGGCCAGCGCGCAGAAAGATATCAACATTGATGATAAAACCGACTGGAAAAGCCTGCTGAAAGGCGGCCGCCTGGCCGTTGGCGACCCGGATCATGTGCCAGCCGGAATTTACGCTAAAGAAGCGTTACAGAATCTGAAAGCCTGGGATGAACTCTCCCCGTTGATGGCTCGGGCTAACAACGTGCGTGCCGCGATGGCGCTGGTGGAACGTGAAGAAGCGCCGCTGGGTATCGTTTATGGTTCTGACGCGGTTGCCAGCGACAAAGTTAAGGTTGTCGGTACGTTCCCTGTCACGAGCCATAAGCCTGTCGAATATCCGATGGCGATAGTAAAAGAACATAAAAACCCAGCAGTTACCGGATTTTATGACTACCTGAAAACGCCGGAAGCGGCGGTCGTATTTAAACGTTATGGTTTTGCGCCGCGTTAATGATGCTGAGTGATTACGAATGGCAGGCGGTTGAGCTGAGCCTCAAAGTTTCCGTTGTGGCTGTGGCATGCAGCTTGCCGTTTGGGATATTGATGGCGTGGATTTTGGTGCGCTGTCGGTTCCCCGGCAAATCGCTGTTAGATAGCATTATCCATTTACCACTGGTGTTGCCGCCAGTGGTCATTGGTTATCTGCTGCTGGTGGTGATGGGAAGACGCGGCGTAATCGGTTCCTGGCTCTATGACTGGCTCGGCTTCAGCTTTAGTTTTAGCTGGCGCGGTGCCGCATTAGCATCGGCGATTGTCGCGTTCCCGCTGATGGTTCGAGCGATTCGACTGTCACTGGATGCTGTCGATAAGCATCTGGAGCAGGCTGCCCGAACACTGGGTGCCACACCCTGGCGTGTGTTTTTTACCATCACGCTACCTCTCTCTTTTCCTGGGATTGTTGTTGGAACCGTATTGGCGTTTGCCCGTTCGCTTGGCGAATTTGGCGCGACCATTACGTTTGTTTCTAATATTCCTGGCGAAACCCGCACCATTCCACTGGCGATGTATACCCTGATTGAAACGCCCGGCGCAGAGGCTGATGCGGCAAGGCTGTGTATTATTGCCATCGTCTTGTCGCTGGCGGCGCTGTTAGCATCGGAATGGCTAACAAACTGGAGCCGCAAGCGGTTGGGGGGATAATGCTGCAACTCGATTTTCATCAACAGCTAGGTAGCCTCGAACTTCGCGTTCAGTCTGAACTGCCTGCGAAGGGGATTACCGCTATTTTCGGCGTATCTGGGGCAGGGAAAACCTCTCTGATCAACGCTGTTGTTGGCCTGACCCGGCCAGATGGCGGGCGGATTGTGCTCAATAATCATGTGCTGGTGGATACGCAGCAACGTATTTTTCTTCCGCCAGAAAAGCGGCGAATCGGCTATGTGTTTCAGGATGCTCGCCTGTTCCCGCACTATCGCGTGCGCGGCAATCTACGCTACGGTATGGCTGAAACAATGGCATCGCAGTTCGATGATATCGTCAGCTTACTGGGTATCGAGCCGCTGCTGAATCGCTATCCACGGACGCTGTCCGGTGGAGAGAAACAGCGTGTCGCGATTGGTCGGGCATTGCTGACCGCACCGGAATTGCTGCTCATGGATGAACCGCTGGCGTCGCTGGATTTACCCAGAAAGCGCGAGCTGTTGCCATATTTGGAACGTCTGGCGAAAGAAGTCAATATTCCTATCCTGTATGTCAGCCACAGTCTGGAAGAGATTGTTCGGTTAGCCGATCGTGTCGTGGTGCTCGATAAAGGCAAAGTGAAAGCGCAGGGGCTATTGGAAGAGGTGTGGGCTAGCAGCACGCTACGTCCGTGGTTACCAAAAGAAGAACAGAGCACGATTCTGAGCGCGCGTGTGTTGGCTCAGCATGAGCATTACGCGATGACGGCGCTGGCATTAGGTGACCAGCAGGTGTGGGTTGGAAAAGTCGAACTTCCTCAAGATGCCACATTGCGCATTCGCGTGAATGCCGCCGATGTTTCTCTGGTATTACAGCCGCCAGAAAAAAGCAGTATCCGTAATGTGCTGTGTGCCAGCGTGGTGGAGTGCATTGATGCCGATGGACAGGTTGAAGTGAAACTGGCGGTTGGTCAGCAGACGTTATGGTCCCGGATTACACTGTGGGCACGTGACGATCTCGCGCTTCATCCGGGGCAAATTCTCTATGCGCAGATTAAGAGCGTGTCGATTACGGCGTAATGGACATCAATGCAGTTTTTCTTGTTGCAGTGAGTCAACCGATAATAAAGCAGTGCCTTCTCGCACTAGACTGTGGTTTATGAACGCAGGCTGTCAGGTTCGATTCATCATCGCTGTGTACTGTGGTGATGAATCGAATACCTTCCCGATAACGGCTATTTAACCGTCGCTTTCTTCTTTATTGTCAGGGTGACTAACATGTTGTGACGACATGGTCACCGCATGCTTGCCGATTTGCGCTGCCATGCATTGAATGGCGCGAATGAGATCCTTATCGCTAGAAAGTTATATAGTCATGGCGCAGTTGGCTGTTTTCGCGCAATGATCGGGTATCAGCTGTGCTTGAGGGGAAAAGAAGAATGACGCACTTTGTTTTAGTGGGTGATGTCGGCGGCACCAATACGCGTTTGGCACTGTGTGACGCCATGACGGGCAAGCTGTCGCAAATCGAGACCTATTCCGGGCTGAATTTCCCTTCTCTGGAAGGGGCGATCCGTGATTATCTCGATTCACGACAGGTCACGGTGCAGGATGCTTGTATTGCGATTGCCTGCCCGATGACCGGTGACTGGGTGGCGATGACGAATCACACTTGGGCATTTTCCATCGCTGAAATGAAAGCGAGCCTGGGCTTACGCCACGTTGAGGTTATCAACGACTTTACCGCGGTCTCCATGGCGGTGCCAGTGATGGGGAGTGAGAGTCTGCTCCAGTTCGGTGGCGGGGAACCTGTGCCGGGTAAGCCCATTGCGGTGTATGGCGCAGGCACGGGGCTGGGGGTTGCTCATCTGGTTCATGTTGCCAATCAGTGGATCAGTCTGCCGGGTGAGGGCGGGCACGTGGATTTCGCGTCTAATAGCGGCGAAGAAGACAACATTCTGGCAGTCTTGCGCCAGTCGCTGGGGCACGTTTCCGCAGAGCGCCTACTCTCCGGGCAGGGACTGGTGAATATTTACCGTGCAGTGGTGTTGTCCGATGGCCGCACGCCGGAGGTGTTGGAGCCGAAAGATATTACTGAACGGGCCGTCAACAACACGGATGTGGATTGTCGCCGCGCACTGTCGCTATTCTGCGTCATCATGGGACGCTTCGGCGGCAATCTGGCGTTAAATTTAGGCACATTTGGTGGTGTTTATATTGCTGGCGGCATCGTGCCACGCTTTCTGGAGTTTTTTAAAGCTTCCGGCTTTCGGGCAGCCTTTGAAGACAAAGGACGGCTTAAACGTTATATGCAGGATATCCCTGTGTACCTGATTACCCATGAGCAGCCGGGATTAATGGGAGCAGGAGCTTACCTGCGGCAAGTGCTTGGCAACGCACTGTAAGTGAGTTTGCTCGTGGAACGCAATCAGGCAGCCTAATAAGAACGCGCTTGCCTGATTGTATCATCGTTGGCTATGCCAGAATGCGGGTGAGGATGACATCTGCGATGCTGGATTCTTCATTGCTGCCAATCACCAGATCGGCACGCGCTTTGATTTCGTCGGCGCTGTTGCCCATAGCGACACCCAATCCCACGCCTTCCAGCATGCTGATATCGTTAAAGTTATCGCCGAATGCCACAACGTCTTTCATGCTGATGCCCTGTTCGCCAAGCCATTGCTGAAGCAGTTTGCCTTTGCTGTTGCCGGTTTGGGCGATATCAACCTGATCTTGCCATGACCACTCACAGGCCAGTCCGAGCTGTTTTTCCACTTCTACGGCGAAGTGGTTCAGTGTGGGGACATCAGCATGCGTGGTCGCGAATTTCCAAATGGCGTGGGACGCCTCAGTCTGGCGTACCAGATTTTCTACCTGCGCAAAGCGAGGACGTTGTTGTTCCGGTAGGTTAGCGGCCCATGCCAGCGTGCGAACGACGTGCCCGGTAGGGTATTGGTAATACATGTCGTCATCAGCATACATCAGCCCATGAATATCAAATCCTTCTAGCAGCGCGATGACATTTTTGGCCTGTTCAACAGAGAGCGGATTGGTATGCGACGCCTGGCCTTGCTGGTAATCATAGACATAGGTACCGTTACAGCATATAGCTGGCGTATCCAACTGCAATCCCTGATAAAAAGGATGAATGGCTGAGTGGTGGCGTCCGGTGACGATCATCACTTTTATGCCTTGCTGTCGGGCCAGCGCGAGTGCGCTGAGTGATTCGGGCAGGATTTTTTTCTGTTGATTCAGTAGGGTACCATCAAGATCAAGTGCAATTACTCGGTAGGTCATCGTTGTCTCGCCAATAAAAATGTGGATATCAAATAAGCCTTACGATAAAGGACGCGGCGAAAAATAGACAGACAACAACGAGATAAAAGTGCCTGAGGTCCATTTGATGACAAAAGGTACTGCGCAGCGGCGGGAAATAAGGCGAAACAGACAGTTTGGCAACGTCGTTGTCGATTTTGTATACTTTCAACAGGTTATCACCTATTTTTTTAAGCAATTGATCAAAACGCGGCTTTACAATGTGCGACGTACTGTTTATAGTGCGCGTCATTGCGGAGGAGTGGCCGAGTGGTTGAAGGCACCGGTCTTGAAAACCGGCGACGCGAAAGTGTTCTAGAGTTCGAATCTCTACTCCTCCGCCACTTTCAATCTTAACCTTTCTTATTTCATTCTTTCTCTTGCTTCTTGATTATCTCTGACGATTTGCCGTCATAGTTTCTGTTTTATTCGTTATCGCTGCATCTTTAGCGTCTGCTAATCAAATCGTTTTCCAGCCAGTACAAAATTATGTCGACGACATAACGCTGTTCCTCATCACTTAGCGGACGATGTTGAGCGATATGATGCCATTTTTCCAGGCATCCCCGGCAGCAGGTTGCGGTGGCGTGTTGTGCAATAAACACAGGATGACCACGCATCGGGGTCTGTTTGCCATCATTGGCCGGATCCGCCGGTGCCAGCCTGCGAGCGATAAAATCGGCAGCGTGGGAGGCGATCGTTTCCTTACCTTTGTTGTAGCAATAGTCACGCTCTTTGGCACCTAACTTAAAGCGCTGGCGGAAAGGGGAACGCGACAGCCGGGAAAACAGCGAATCAAACGTGGTCATAATCTGAAGTCCGTAGAACGTAAACCATGCAATAGCAGATAAGTGCGGGCATCGCTGTATAAATCAATGATTACCTAAATCAGCCATTGCTTAAATCAATAGTAGCCTTGCGATGTCTCTGTAGAATAGAGTGATTGGTCATTTATGGTATACCGTGCGTCAGGTTGAGCAAGTTCGTTATCCTTTCAATGAACCGCTTTGCGCCTTCCTGAGCCGTCACATTCGCGTGAAATAAGGAGAATACGATGCAGCAAGTTGTTTATGTCGCCAGCCCGGAAAGCCAGCAGATTCATGTTTGGCAACTCTGTGCTCAGGGAAATCTGACATTATTGCAAACCGTTGACGTTCCGGGACAGGTTCAGCCGATGGTGATCGCACCGAACAAGCGTCACCTGTATGTTGGTGTTCGTCCTGACTTCAGGGTACTGAGCTATCGTATTGACGAACAGGGCACATTAACGCAAGCGGGTGTGGCGTCGCTGCCGGGCAGCCCGACACACCTGTCTACCGATAATGACGGACGTTTCCTGTTCAGCGCGTCTTACAGCGGTGCTTGCGTGAGCGTTAGCCCAATTGGCGCTGACGGCATTGTCGGCGAGCCAATTCAACAACTGGAAGGATTAGCAGGGTGTCACTCTACCAACATCGATCCAACCAATACTGTCGTGTGGGCGCCTTGCCTAAAAGAAGACCGTATTCGTCTGTACGACCTCAGCGCTGATGGAAAACTGAGCGTGCATCGTCAGGCTGAAATGACGACGGTAGCGGGTGCCGGTCCGCGCCATATGGCTTTCCATCCCAATCAGCGTTTTGCCTATTGCGTGAATGAACTGGACAGCTCGGTAGATGTGTACCAGTTGGATGCAGCCAGCGGCGATTTGCAAAAGGTACAAACGCTGGATGCTATGCCTGTGGGCTTCAGCGACACGCGCTGGGCGGCGGATATTCACATTACGCCGAATGGGCGTTTCCTGTATATCAGCGATCGCACGGCTAGCCTGTTGAGCGTTTTCCTGGTGTCTGAAGACGGCAGCACGTTAGCGCTGACTGGTCATCAACCGACTGAAACGCAGCCGCGCGGTTTCAATATTGATCACTCTGGCAAGTTTCTGATTTCAGCGGGCCAAAAATCTCAGCACATCGAGGTGTATCACATCGATCAGAACACGGGCGAACTGCAACCGCTGGCGCGTTACGCCGTCGGTCAGGGGCCAATGTGGGTATCGGTGCTGGCGCTGGACTAAAAAAACCAAGTACAACACTAAGCCCTGTTTTTATCCGCAGGGCTTTTTTTCGATTAGCCCCGGTATTCAATAATCGACAAACCCGCATTGTAGTCGGTGCTATAAATGATGCCATCGGCATCAACAAACACATCACAAGACTGAATGATCTGCGGCCTGCCATGTCGTTTATCGACCATTCTGGCGGGTGCAGCAGGCACCAGTGCACCGGTTTCTTTCGGTTGATACGGATTACTGATGTCGTAAGCCCGTACTCCCGCATTTTGATAAGTGGCGAAAATCAGTGAGGAACTGATGAAGCTGCCGGGTCGATTTTCGTGCAGGTTATGTGGACCAAAGTGTGCGCCTTTCTTCACATAGTCCGCTTCTTTCGGCTGTGGAAAGGTAGCGATGCTCACTGGATTGCTCGGTTCACGAATATCGAACACCCAAATCAATTTCTCTCCATCTTCCTGATCATCTAATACCGCTTCATCCAACACGATCAGCAGCTCGCGATCCGGCAGCGGCAGCGCTGTATGTGTGCCGCCACCAAACGGTGGGCTCCAGTTACGATGGCTGATGAGCTGTGGGTTGGTGCGATCGCTCACGTCTAGCAGCGTTAGCCCGCCATCACGCCAGCTCCCATAGGCGGTGTCGCCGCTGATGATGGCGTGGTGCAGGGCATAACGTTTGCCGTCCGGCCAGCTTGCGGTTTCCCCACCGGCGGTGTGCATGCCGGGTAGCCAGTAGCGGCCAGCAACTTCAGGGCGCTGCGGATCGGCCAGGTCGATAGTCAGAAAGATGTAGTCGCTATAGCCATCAAGCAACGCGGAGACATAAGCCCAACGTCCGCCGACGTACCAGATGCGATGAATCCCGATGCCGTCCAGCGGCAGGAAGCTGATTTCGCGTGGTTTAGCCGGCGTTGAAATATCGAAAATCCGTAATCCGGCGCTCCAGCTTTTGCCCTGCTGTTTGGTACTGACCGTATCGGCGACGGAGCGGGTGTAATAGACTTTTTCCTCGGCGAAGCTGGCATCGGCAAACAAATCGCGTGCGTTAACGACAAGCAGCAAGTCATCATGGGTTTGCAGGTGGATATTCCAGGTACCGGGCGGGGCAGCAATAAACCCCGCTGGTCTGGGATTTTTGGCATCGCGCACATCCACAATCGACACGCCTTGTGAAACCATATGCCCGATGTAAGCATAGCCGCGATGGACCATCACCTGCACGCCGTCGGGTCTGCCGCCCTGATCGCTGTGTCCTATCAGCCGCATATTGCGGCTGTAATCAGGAGTGGGCAGAGGGGTCAATGCCATAACGTTATCTCCGTATTATTTCGCCTGTTTGGCTTCCAGTGTAGCAAACCATGGCGCGATAAAATCATCCGTGTGGCCCCAGCCAGGGATGATTTTCGCCAATCCCGCGACGTTGACTGCACCTGCCTGACTGGCTAACAGCGCCTGCGGAATCGCGGCCGCGCGGAACTCGTAGGTTGCAGGCGTGGGTTCACCAGCTATCTTGTTGGCAACCAGACGCAGGTTAACTTTACCGATCAGTTTTGGATCGACGGCCACGCTGACTTTCCACGGGCTGCTTGCTTCGCGCATCAGTTGTAAATCCTGATTGGAGATGTCGATGCTGTACAGTTTGATTTCAGTCCGGCCGTTTTCTTTCAATGCCTTATAGGCGCCCTGGCTGAAGGCATCCCACGATCCCCAGATTGCATCGATTTTGCCTCTCGGGTATTTCGCCAGCACCGCGCCGACTTTATTGGCGGTATCGCCCTGTACGTCAGAGGACACGGCGCCAATCGATTCCAGTTCCTTGATGCCGGGGTTAGCTTTGAGGATCTGCTGATAGGCGAGCTGGCGGCGTTCCATTGGCGGGAAACCGGCGACCCACAGCTTAATGATGTTGGCTTTACCGTTGAAGTCTTTCACCAGTTGGCCGAGTGATTCGTTAGTCAATGAAGCATCATCTTGCTGGGTGACGGTCACGCCTGGGATTTCACCTTTTACGGCGGTATCAAATACTGAGACGGCAATACCGCTGTCGACGATACGTTTAATCAAATCGGTAGAGTAGGGATCACGACCCTGTGACAGGATGATGCCGTCATATTTCTGGCTAATGGCCTGGTTTACGAAATCCTGAAAACGGGCGTCGTCGCCGTTGCTTAGGAAGGTGCTGACTTTGAAGCCCAGCTTTTTGCCTTCTTCAAGCACGCCGGAAACAAACTGCGTAGTGTTGTCATCCGAACCCAGATTGCGGATAACCGCGATACGAACCGGACCGTCATGATTAGCGATAGCCGCTGGAACGGGAGCAATGCTAGCGTTCTGATTGGCCAATGCCGGTAATGCTGTCAGTAAGCTCAATGCAAGCAGGGCGGGGGTAAATTTCTTCATTATCAGCTCCATGGCGTTTTATAAATTGATGTCGTGTCGATTGCAGTATTGTTATGTTCCCTGCGTGACTACTTTATAGCTGTCTTTATGTCTGGATGTCTATTTAAAAATGATACTGCATCATAGCCGTAGAGCAATAGGCGAGAAAGAGAGGGAGTTATGCCGTTTGGGTTTAAGTTATAACGATTCGTGCTGACTGTGAGTAAAAGAAAATGCCCGCAGGCGGGCATTTGAGAAGGATGTTTGGTGAAAGCGAGTACGTTATTTCTTCGCTTCTTTCTCTTCCATTTCACGTGCCCAGCGCGGGTGGTGTTTACGCGCCCAGGGTTTGGAGACTTTGCCTTCAATCATGCCTTTGATCGATCCTTTCACCCAGAACGCCATGTACATATGGATCAGAATGGCATGGATGAGGACGATGGCCGCAACCGCATGAATCAGGATGGCGTAGCGCACGATATCAATCGGGAACAGGTGGGCAAAATAAGGGCGCCACATGATAATCCCGGTGATCAGCAGTACCAGCGTTAACCCCATGATACTCCAGAACATCATCTTCTGACCTGGGTTATATTTACCCACTTCCGTGACTTCATGTTCATTGCCTTTCAACACTTCAACAATGTTGAGGAACCACGGCAGATCGCGCTTCTTCGGGATGTTATGACTAACGAACCGGAAGAACATCGGAATCAGACAAATGACGATCAACATACCAAAAAATGGGTGCAGAATACGCCCCATTTGTGGCGTACCAAACGTCTGCGTCAGCCATTGCAGGGTAGGGAAGAACAAAGCAATACCAGAGAGCGCAACCAGGAAAAAGCTAATCACCACAATCCAGTGACAGATGCGATCGATAAACTTGGTACGCAAAATCATTTGTGGTTTACTCATGTTTGTCTCCCCCTTCTTTGCCTTCTCCCTCGTGCTCATGCTCCATTTCTTCCGTGTTTGGACCCACACCGACGTAGTGGAACATTAACCCGGCGAATGTGGCGACAAATCCTAACGCGGACAGCGGTTTCAGAATGCCTTTCCACAGATTGACCGGCGTGGAAATTTGCGGGTTATCTGGCAGGTTGTGATAGAGCGATGGTCTGTCTGTGTGGTGCAGAACATACATCACGTGCGTACCGCCCACGCCCTGCGGATCGTAGAGACCTGCGTGCTCATAACCACGGTTTTTGAGATCGGCGATACGTTCTTCCGCCAGATGCTTCATCTCCTCTTTCGTACCGAAACGAATGGCACCCGTCGGGCAGGTTTTCACGCAGGCGGGTTCTTGCCCAACGCTGACTCTGTCGACACACAGCGTACATTTATAGACGCGGTTATCTTCTTTATTCAGACGTGGAATATTGAATGGGCAACCGGCGATGCAATAGCCGCATCCGATACAATTCTCGGACTGAAAATCGACGATGCCGTTGGCGTACTGAATAACCGCGCCAGCGGAAGGGCAGGCCTTCAGACAGCCCGGATCGCTACAGTGCATACAGCCATCTTTACGGATCAGCCATTCCAGACGATCGTTCTCTTCCACTTCGGAAAAGCGCATCAGCGTCCAGGATTTGGCGCTCAGATCCGCGGGATTGTCATAAACCCCGAGGTTATGGCCGACTTCATCGCGGATGTCGTTCCATTCTGAGCAGGCAACCTGACAGGCTTTACAGCCGATACAGGTTGTAACATCAATCAGTTTTGCCACTTCGCTTTTGTCATTACGCACATGCGGAGGCGGTGTAAAGCCGTTGGTGGCCGAACGTTTAATAATATCTTGTGATTGCATTGACATAGTTGGCTACCCTTACACCTTCTCTACATTAACCAAAAACGCTTTGTACTCAGGCGTTTGTGAATTAGCGTCGCCGACGCTTGGGGTGAGTGTATTAGCCAGGAACCCTTTACGCGTGGTTCCCTCAAAGCCCCAGTGGCAGGGGATTCCCACGGTTTCCACGCTGCGTCCGGCTATTTCCAACGTCTTGATACGCTTGGTGACCACCGCTTTGGCTTTAATGTAGCCACGTTGGCAGGAGATTTTGATTTCATCGCCCGCTTTAATGCCTTTGCTCTTCGCCAGATTTTCACCGATCTCAACAAACTGTTCCGGCTGCACAATCGCGTTCAGACGAGCGTGTTTTGTCCAGTGACGGAACAATTCGGTAATGGAGTACGTTGTCGCCACATAAGGGAAGTCCTTCGCGGTCCCCATGGTTTTGGCATCACGATCAAACAGACGCGCTGCTGGGCTGGACACCACCGACGGATGCAGCGGGTTGGTGCCGATAGGGGACTCGATCGGTTCGTAGTGCTCAGGGAACGGCCCATCGACCAGCTTGTCCATGGAGAACAGACGTGCCAGACCTTCCGGCAGCATGATGAACGGCCCGGTGTCTTTGCCCGGCGGTACGGTCGCGGCGAAATCAGGTACATCAATGCCTTGCCATTTCTGACCATTCCATTCCAGTAATTTACGTTTGCTGTCCCATGGCTTACCTTGTAGATCGGCAGACGCGCGGTTATAGAGGATGCGGCGGTTTTGTGGCCAGCACCATGACCAGTTCGGTGTGCAGCCCAGACCGGCATCCGCGTTGTCGCGTCTGTCCATCTGGTTACCCGCTTCCGTCCAGCTACCGGCATAGATCCAGCAGAAGCTGGATGTGGAGCCGTCATCGCGCAACTGTGAGAAATCGGCGAGCTGCTGACCTTTCTTCAGGAGCAGTTTGCCGCTGTCATCATAGATATCGGCCAGCGCCATGCCGTTGGCTTCACGGGCGATCTCTTCCGGCGTCGGATCTTCCGGGTCTTTATAGTTCCAGTTGATGTTCATCAACGGATCGGGATACGTACCACCTTCTTCGCGATACAGCTCACGCAGGCGCATCAACAGTTTTCCGAGGATTTCGCCGTCGTGATGGGCTTCTCCTGGTGGCTCAGCCGCCGCCCAGTGCCATTGCAACCAGCGGCCTGAGTTGGCGATAGACCCATTCTCTTCGGCAAAACAGGAAGAAGGCAGGCGGAAGACTTCAGTCTGAATGGACTTCGTATCCACGTCATTGAATTCGCCATAGTTCTGCCAGAACGTGGACGTCTCGGTGACCAGCGGATCGATAATGACCATGTACTTGAGTTTGGAGAGTGCTTCGGTCGCTTTATTCTTGTTGGAAAACGCCGCAACGGGGTTAAAGCCCTGAACGATATAGCCGTTCATTTTGCCTTCCACCATCAGTTCGGTTTGTACCATGATATCGTAGCTACGATCCCACTTCGGCAGCCAGTCATAGCCCCAGTCATTCGACGCTTGAGCATTATCGCCATAGAAGCTCTTCATCATGCTGATAAAGAATTTTGGCGTATTCTTCCAATAGTTAACCTGGTCGGGCAGTTGCGCGGTTGGTGTGATTTGCCCCAGATAGGTTTTCAGATCCGGCTGCTTTTCTGACGGCAGCGGCATATAGCCCGGAAGATTTAATGACAGCAAGCCCAGATCGGTATAACCCTGAATATTAGAGTGACCACGCAGCGCGTTGATACCACCACCAGCCATGCCGATGTTGCCCAGTAGCAGTTGGATCATGGCGGCTGAGCGAATGATCTGTGCACCGTTGGTGTGGTGCGTCCAGCCTAAGGCGTACATGAACGTCGCCGTTTTATTCGGCACACAGGTTTCGGCCAGCGTGCGGCAGATCGTTTCATAATCTTTGGCTGATGTACCGCACAGGGATGTCACCATTTCTGGCGTATAGCGGGAGACGTGTTTTTTCAGCAGGTTCCACACGCAGCGTGGGTGAGATAGCGTGGTGTCGCGTTTGGCAAAGCCGGATTCATCAAACTCATACTGCCAACTGGATTTATCATATTGACGTTTTTGTTCGTCGTAGCCGCTGAATAAACCTTCGTCAAAGCTGAAATCTTCTCGAACGATCAGGCTAGCGCTGGTGTAGGACACCACATACTCATGATGAATTTTATCATTTGTAATGAGGTAGTTAACGATACCTAACAGAAAGGCGGCATCTGAACCTGCGCGAATGGGCGCGTAGAGGTCGGCAACGGCTGCGGAGCGGTTAAAACGCGGATCGACAACGATCAATTTCGCATTATTGTGCGTTTTTGCTTCCACGGCCCACTTGAAACCGACCGGGTGCGCTTCTGCCGGGTTGCCGCCCATGACGATGATGACGTTGGCGTTTTTGATATCAACCCAGTTGTTGGTCATTGCGCCACGGCCAAATGTCGGTGCCAGCGCGGCGACAGTTGGCCCATGGCACAGGCGAGCCTGGCAGTCGATGGCGACCATGCCCAGAGAACGGGCAAATTTTTGGTCGAGAATACCGGTTTCGTTACTGGCGGCAGAAGAGCACAGCATACCGGTCGTCAGCCAGCGGTTGACGGTTTCACCTTTAGCGTTAGTACGCTGGAAGTTGGCGTCACGGTCCGCTTTCATCAGACGCGCGATACGTTCGATCGCGTCGTCCCAGCTGATTCGCTGCCATTTGTCGGAGCCGGGTGCACGGTATTCAGGGTAGAGCAGGCGGTTTTCACTGTGGATATAGTCGACCAGACCCGCACCTTTCGGGCAAAGGGAGCCGCGGCTGACTGGATGATCCGCATCGCCTTCGATATGAAAAACGGAAGGCTTTGCATTCTTGGCGCCATCGCCCAGGCTATACATGAGCACACCGCAACCGACCGAGCAGTATGTGCAGTTGTTACGTGTCTCTTTCGCGCGTAACAGCTTATATTGACGTACTGATGCCATTGCTTCTGCGGGTGTAAAGCCCAATACCGCGAGAGTGGTTCCAGCCATCCCCCCCGCGCAAACTTTAAAGAAACCTCTTCTATTCAGTTGCATTAGTTTCCCTGTGTAATTATGTGTCATTTTTGTTGCGAGCAATTTAACAACACATAAATTGTGGGTTTTGCGCAAAATCAAAATTTAAGTATTTAAACCCCCATTGCACCTACAAAGGGGTATATTTTTCACTCGCTATATATTGTAATATACAGCGTTTTTGTTATTTCATGGTTACAAACTATGTGGGCAGCGAGTTACTCGAAAAGGGATAAACAGGGATTTGTGGCGAAATTGTTGCAAAAAAAAGCCGGATAGGTATCCGGCTTGATGGGGGGTTATTTGACCTGCATACCTAGCTGTGCACCGCTGTCTGGGCTTAGCAGGAAGATATCTTTCCCGCCCGGCCCCGCAGCCATCACCATCCCTTCCGATATGCCGAAGCGCATTTTCCGCGGTGCCAAATTGGCCACCATGATGGTTAGGCGACCTTCCAGTTTCGCTGGCTCGGGGTAGGCTTCACGAATACCGGAGAAGACCTGACGAGTTTCGCCGCCCAGATCCAGCGTCAGACGTAGCAGTTTGTCAGAGCCGTCAACCAGTTCAGCCTGTTTAATCAATGCGATACGCATATCGACTTTGGCAAAATCATCAAAGCTAATGGTGTCCTGCACGGGGTTATCTGCCAGCGGACCGGACACCGCTTTTTGCGCTGTGACCATGTCTTCTTTAGACGCGTCAACCATCGCGTTGACTTTATCCAGATCGATGCGGTTGAACAGTGCTTTGAATGGACTAACCTGATGGTTCAGCAACGGGGCGGTGATTGCGTCCCAGCTCAGTTCCGTGTTCAAAAACGCTTCTGCCCGCTGTGCCAGTGCCGGCAGTACCGGCTTCAGGTACGTCATCAGCACGCGGAACAGGTTGATGCCCATCGAGCAAATGGCTTGCAGGTCTTCATCCCGACCTTCTGCTTTTGCCACCACCCACGGTGCTTGTTCGTCAACATAGCGGTTGGCGATATCCGCCAGCGCCATGATCTCACGAATGGCTCGCCCGGACTCACGGCTGCTGTAGGCTTCGGCAATGCTGGCTGCGGCATCGGTGAAGGTTTTGTACAACTCGGCGTCGGCCAGCTTGCCCGCCAGCTTGCCGTCAAAGCGCTTGTTGATGAAACCGGCATTACGTGATGCCAGATTTACGACTTTGTTAACGATGTCAGCATTCACGCGCTGAACGAAATCTTCCAGATTGAGGTCGATGTCATCAATGCGAGAAGACAGTTTTGCCGCGTAGTAATAACGCAGGCAATCGGCATCCAGATGTTGCAGGTACGTGTCCGCTTTGATGAAGGTGCCACGTGATTTAGACATTTTGGCGCCGTTGACCGTGACGTAGCCGTGCACGAACAGGTTCGTCGGTTTACGGAAACCGCTGCCTTCTAACATAGCCGGCCAGAACAGGCTGTGGAAATAAACGATGTCTTTACCGATGAAATGGTACAAATCCGCGTCGGAGTCTTTCTTCCAGAAATCATCAAAATTCAGATCGCCACGCTTGTCACACAGGTTCTTGAACGAACCCATGTAGCCGATGGGCGCATCCAGCCAGACGTAAAAATATTTGCCCGGCGCATCGGGGATTTCAAAGCCAAAATACGGTGCGTCGCGGGTAATGTCCCACTGTTGCAGACCTGAATCGAACCACTCCTGCATCTTGTTAGCGACTTGCTCCTGCAATGCGCCGGAGCGTGTCCAGGCTTGCAACATCTCGCTGAACGCGGGCAGATCGAAGAAGAAGTGCTCTGATTCACGCATTTCTGGCGTCGCACCAGAAACCGCGGATTTCGGGTCGATCAGTTCCGTTGGGCTGTAGGTCGCCCCACAAACTTCGCAGTTATCGCCGTATTGGTCGACAGCCTTACATTTCGGGCAGGTGCCTTTGACGAAACGATCCGGCAGGAACATGCCTTTCTCTGGATCATACAGCTGAGAAATCGTGCGATTTTTAATAAAGCCGTTCTCTTTCAGGCGGCGATAAATCAGACCAGACAGCTCACGGTTTTCTTCGCTATGCGTGGAGTGATAGTTGTCATAGCTGATATTGAAACCGGCAAAGTCCTGTTGATGCTCCTCACTCATTGCCGCAATCATTTGTTCAGGCGCAATCCCCATCTGCTGCGCTTTCAGCATGATTGGCGTGCCGTGGGCGTCGTCCGCACAGATAAAGTGAACTTGGTTGCCGCGCATTCGCTGGTAACGAACCCAAATATCGGCCTGAACGTGTTCAAGCATATGACCGAGGTGGATCGAACCATTAGCGTAAGGCAGCGCGCACGTTACCAGGATTTTCTTTGCGACTTGAGTCATGAGGAACTTGCTTTCTTTTGTGAATAGAGGGAGATCGATGTTAACCGATAGCGCCTTGCTGCGTAAACCGCTGGCGTGAGTAAAAACGGCAGGAAACCCCATGGCAGATTTTATTTTGCGTAGCGTTTCCACGTTTTTGACGCCGAAGGGCGTCAGACTGTGATGGCTCTGGTATGCTGTACAAGGTCTCAACGGTCAAATATGAGAATTTCAAGGAGCCGGAATGAACGCGACAGTCCCCGAACAACGCCCTGAAGCACTGCGTGCGATGGTCACCGGGGTTTTATCTACTTTTCAGCACCCGACACTGAAAAATAACCTGACGACACTGAATGCGCTGCGCCATTGTGCGCTGCTGGACAACGTGTTGCACATCGAACTGACGATGCCGTTTGTCTGGCTGAGCGGTTTGGCAGTATTAAAAGAAACGGTTAGCGATGAGCTATTACGTTTATCAGGCGCAAAGGCAGTCGAATGGCGCTTAACGCACGATATCGCTACCTTGCGCCGGGTTAACGATCAGGCCGGTGTGAAGGGCGTGAAAAACATCATTGCCGTCAGTTCCGGGAAAGGCGGAGTCGGCAAATCCAGCACGGCGGTCAACATGGCGCTGGCATTGGCGGCTGAAGGTGCCAATGTAGGCATTCTGGATGCCGATATCTACGGCCCTTCCATTCCGACCATGCTGGGGTCAGCCAGTGAGCGGCCAACCTCGCCGGACGGTCAACATATGGCGCCGATTATCGCACACGGTCTGGCAACCAACTCGATTGGTTATCTGGTGACGGACGATAACGCCATGGTGTGGCGCGGGCCGATGGCCAGCAAAGCGTTATTGCAGCTATTGCAAGATACCCTCTGGCCGGATTTGGACTATCTGGTACTCGATATGCCACCGGGCACGGGTGATATTCAATTGACGCTGGCGCAGAGTATTCCTGTTACGGGGGCGGTCGTCGTGACGACGCCACAGGATATCGCGCTGATGGATGCCATGAAGGGCATCGCGATGTTTGAAAAAGTCAGCGTGCCGGTTTTGGGCATCATTGAGAATATGAGCGTACATATCTGTAGCAACTGTGGGCATCTGGAGCCGATCTTCGGTACGGGCGGCGCGCAGAAGCTGGCGGAGAAATACCACTGTTCCCTGTTAGGCCAGCTTCCGCTGCACATCTCCCTGCGTGAAGATCTTGACCGCGGTGAGCCGACGGTTGTCAGCCAGCCAGACAGTGAATTCACGTCTCTGTACCGTGAACTGGCGGGGCAGGTTGCCGCTCAGCTCTACTGGCAGGGGGCCGTTATTCCCGGCGAAATTTCTTTCCGGGCGCTGTAGCCTGCTATATACCCTAACTAATTCGAGTTTCAGGACAAAAACGGCAAGGCGTTTTTGAACAGCGCTTGCGCTGACCCGAAGGGATGGGGCTATAAGGCCGAATAACGCGGCAAGGTAAGGAATCCCGATGAGCTTACTCAGGTAAGTGATTCGGTTGAGTGGACGCAGCCAACGCACATGCAACTTGAAGTATGATGGGTAAAAAGGCCGGGCTCTGTCCCGGCTTGACCTGCGCCAGTCCTCACTTCCCTCGGGCGCAATACGCGGAAAGGGTGGCGTGAAGGGGGGGAACTCCCTATAATTGCCGCGTCAAAGCGCCCGTTAGCGCATTCCCCTCTCTTTATTTATGTTAATCAGGTCGTTAATACTATGACTGATCAGTCTCACCAGTGTGTCATCATCGGGATCTCAGGAGCGTCCGCTTCGGGTAAAAGTCTTATTTCCAGCACCTTGTATCGGGAATTACGCGATCAGGTCGGCGATCAGCATATCGGGGTGATATCTGAAGACAGCTATTATAAAGATCAAAGCCACCTGACGATGGAAGAGCGGGTAAAAACTAACTATGACCACCCGAGTTCAATGGATCACAGTCTGTTGCTGAAACATTTGCAGATGCTGAAAGCAGGTCAGGCGATTGAAGTCCCGCAGTACAGCTATGTCGAGCATACCCGCAAGCAGGAAACGGTACATATTGAGCTGAAAAAGGTCATTATTCTGGAAGGTATCCTGCTGCTGACGGATGCACGCCTGCGCGATGAGATGAATTTCTCTATTTTTGTCGATACACCGCTGGATATTTGTCTGCTGCGTCGCATGCGCCGCGATGTGAATGAGCGCGGGCGTTCCATGGATTCCGTGATGGAACAGTATCAGAAAACCGTGCGTCCGATGTTCCTGCAATTCATTGAGCCATCCAAGCAGTACGCCGATATTATCGTGCCGCGCGGCGGGAAAAACCGTATTGCGATTGATATTTTGAAAGCCAAGATAAGCCAGTTCTTTGAATAATATCTCCTGAATCATTCAGGTTGCGTGACCGAGATTGACGTTTGGAACACGCCGCCGCAGCGTGATGTATGACGGAAAGAGATGAGGTTTATCTGATAGATACTGGTGTTGAATGGAGAATAAGATGAGACTGTGTGACCGTGACATTGAAGCCTGGCTGGATGATGGCCGACTGGTGATTACGCCCCGTCCGCCAACCGAGAGAATCTCTGGCGCGACCGTTGATGTTCGCCTGGGAAATCAGTTTCGCGTATTCCGCGGACACACCGCGCCTTTCATTGATCTAAGTGGACCGAAGGATGAAGTCAGTGCAGCGCTTGATCGCGTCATGAGTGACGAGATTAATTTACCGGAAGGCGAGGCATTCTTCCTGCATCCGGGAGAGTTAGCGCTGGCGGTGACGTTTGAGTCAGTTACGCTGCCCGATGATTTGGTCGGCTGGCTGGATGGTCGCTCTTCGCTGGCTCGTCTGGGATTGATGGTTCACGTTACCGCACACCGCATTGATCCAGGTTGGCAAGGAAGAATTGTGTTGGAGTTCTATAATTCAGGTAAGTTGCCGCTGGCGTTACGCCCCGGCATGATGATTGGCGCTCTGAGTTTTGAACCGCTTTCCGGGCCGGCGGCTCGTCCATACAACCGTCGTCAGGATGCCAAATATAAAGACCAACAGGGTGCGGTAGCGAGCCGGATCGATAAAGACTGAGCGACTGGCGACAGGCTTGCAAGGTAAAAAGCAGGTGGCCGTGCGTTTCGCAATGAGGATGGCATGAGAAGATTTCTGACGACGCTGGCAATTCTGCTTGTTGTGCTGGTAGCAGGAATGACGGCTTTGGTCGTACTGGTTAATCCCAATGACTTCCGCGCCTATATGGTGAAGCAGGTTGAGGAACGTAGCGGCTATCGTCTCCAGTTGGATGGCGATCTGCGCTGGCATGTGTGGCCGCAACTGAGCATATTATCCGGCGGGATGTCGCTAAGTGCGCCGGGTTCCAGTGCGCCTATTATCAGTGCAGAGAACATGCGTCTTGATGTGCAACTGTGGCCGCTGTTGTCACACAAACTTGCGGTCAAGCAGGTGATGCTGAAAGGGGCGATTATTCGCCTGACGCCAGAAAGTGAAGCTAGACAGGCCAACAATGCCCCAATTGCTCCGGCGGGATCGCAAACTCCATTTGAAGAACGGCGCTGGCGGTTGGATATCGATAAAATAAAAGTCGCCGATAGCCTGTTGGTTCTGCAACGTAGCAACAATGAACAGATCAATGTTCGCGACATTAATCTTGCTATGGAGCAGAACAGCGACCGTCAGGTCAACATTGAGTTATCAAGCCGTATCAATCGCAATCAGCGCGATATTGCCTTCTCTCTTAACGCGGAGGTCGATTTGCTGCACTTCCCTCAGCAGGTCAATGCCAATATCACCAGGCTGGACTACCTGCTTCAAGGAGCTGGCGTACCGGCAAGCGGTATCAGCGGAACGGGGAGCGTACAGGCAAGTTATCAACAGCAGCCTGAAAAAATCACGTTTAGCCAGCTTTCATTGAATACCAATAATAGCCAGTTGTCGGGGGCGGGGAGCGTGACGCTGGGTGATATCCCACATTACGATTTGGATCTGCTGTCGAAGACGCTGGATTTGGATTCCCTGCTGGGAATCGCGGCGGCAAAGGAAGACGTTGCCTCCAACGCACCGGTTAAATCCTCAGCCCCTGTCATTTCAAATGAAAGTGGGTTAACCAAGCCAGAAGATGGCTTACAGGCATTCACCGCGCGCCTGTCGTTACATGCTGCGACGATGATCTACCGTGGGCTTGATGTTCGTCAGTTTACGCTACGGGCAGAAAATCAGCCGGGATTGCTGGATATTACGACGTTGAGCGGTGAACTGGGCAGTGGGCATTTTTCATTACCTGGTAGAGTCGTGACGAAGCAATCGACCAACATCACGCTACGGCCAGAACTCAAGGACATTGAGCTGTCTCAACTCATGTCCGCGTTTGCGCTGCCTGCCGAGACGGTCAGCGGAAAATTGTCGATGACAGGGCAGTTCAGCGGTAACAGCGTTACGCTACCTGCGTTGCTCCAGCAGTGGCAGGGAACGGCGACTCTTCAGGCCAATAGCGTCCGTCTACAGGGTTTGAATATTCAGCAAATGGTGCAGATGGCTGTCGCGCGTAGCAACGGTAATGTGCGAGGACAAGAGCGCTACGAGCGTTACACTGAGCTGCAACAGCTGACGGGGAAAGCCCAGTTGAATGCGGGTAAGTTACGCCTTACCGATCTCAATGGCCGTTCAGAACTGCTGTCACTCGGCGGTGTTGGACAATTCGATTTGCCTGCCCAGACGTGCGATGTCAATTTGAATATCTCTATCACTCAAGGGTGGCGGGGCGACGAGCAGTTGATCAGTGTGCTGAAAAATACGGCGATCCCGTTACGCGTCTATGGCGAGTGGGATAAATTAAATTATCAGCTACAGGTAGACCAACTGTTGCGCAAACGCCTACAGGACGAGCTGAAGAAGCGCCTGAATGAATGGGCCAGCCAAAATCAGCAAAGCCAAAAGGGTAAGGATCTGAAGCAACTCCTCGATCGTCTTTAATTTTCTGAAATACTGGGCTTTAGCCGATTTGCTGATTCCTGTCAGCAAATCGGCAGCTTCTCGCCACTGTTTTCCTCTGGCTTGTCATAACGATCTTATCGAACATGTTATACCTTCCATGGCTATGAGTGTGTCTGACAGGATTGCACGAACACCAATTATAACCAAGCAGGTTGGGGGAGAAGATAAGCCATTCCCTGCTTCTACGTCGTCACACTTCAAAATCAGGCTGTGGTTCGTCGCTTGGAGTGATGCGAACCTCCACGATTCGATGACTTTCCACCGCCAGTATAGTGAACTGATAACTATCGATTAATAGTGTATCGCCCACCTGTGGAACCCGCTGCGCGTGCTCCATCAACAGCCCCGCCAACGTGTAGTATTCGCGCTTTTCATCCAGCGTCAACGGAACATACATCGTCAGATCTTCCAGCGGAATATAGCCATTTGCGGTCCAACTGCCGTCATCATTCTGCTGAATGCTGTGCCGCGTATCGCGATCTTCGCCTTCGCGCGGCAGATTGCCTGCAATAGTCTCCATCACGTCACTTAATGTAACAATCCCTTCCATCGAACCAAATTCATCAACCACGAACGCAAAATGCGTTCTCCCTTCTCTGAACTGTTCTAAAGCCTGCAAGAGAGAAAGTTGTTCAGGGAAAACCAGCGGCTGACGAATGAGAATACGCAGGTTAAACGGTTCGCGGTTTAGCTGCTGCTGTAGTAAGTCTGCAACATGTACTATGCCCAGCGGCTCGTCAGACGTCTTGCTGTCGGTAACCACAAGTCGGGAATGCTGGTTGCTCGTTAGCAGCTTAGCGAGTTCATCCTGAGTAATATCCAGCTCAACCGAATCGATATCATGCCGCGATGTCATGATACTGCTAATGGTTCGCAGTGCCAGCCCCAGTACCCGCTTTATCATCCGGCGTTCCTGAAGATTGAATACTTCCTGACCTGCCCGGGTATTGTCTGCAATCATTGATGAGGTTTGATTGTCCAGCTCGGCTTCTTCGTGGTTGCCGCGCAAAATACGCAAAACCACCTCCGCAGTACGCTGACGTAGCGGGACTGAAGAAGAAAGGAAGCGTCGGCGGTTAAACATGGAGACCTGATTCAACATCTCAATCAGTACCGAGAAACCTATCGCAGCGTAGAGATAACCTTTAGGAATGTGGTAGCCGAAGGCGTCTGCGACCAGACTGAAACCAATCATCAGAAGGAAGCTGAGGCACAGGATAACGATGGTCGGGTGTTCCGCGACAAAACGGGTCAACGGTTTACTGGCTAGCAGCATCAGGAAGATGGCAATGGTCACGGCGGACATCATTACCAGCAGATGATCGGTCATGCCGACAGCGGTAATCACGGAGTCCAGTGAGAATATCGCATCCAGTACTACAATCTGTGCGACGACGGGCCAGAAACGTGCACCTTTACGTTGGGCGTGCTGCTCTTCATCTTTCCCTTCGAGCCGCTCGTTGAGCTCCATCGTGGCTTTAAAGAGTAGAAACAGCCCGCCAATCAACATAATGACATCGCGAGCGCTGAATGTGTGCCCAAGGAGCGTGAAAAGTGGGATAGTCAAAGAGACCAGCCACGAAATGGACGCCAGCAGACCCAGGCGCATAAGCAGGGCGAGTAACAGACCGACCACTCTGGCTTTATCGCGTTGTTCTTTTGGTAGTTTCTCAGCCAGAATGGCGATGAAGATAAGATTATCAATGCCCAGAACCAACTCCAGGACAACCAGCGTGGCCAACCCGGCCCATATTGTTGGATCAGCGATCCACTCCATATCTATTTTTTCACCTTTAAATGAAGATAACCTCGATAGCGTATCAGGGCAGACACAGATGAACCAGAATTTGCAGGGATATTCTTTAGTATGTGGTGTCGTGCGCAGAAATTATGACGTATTTTTGTGCGTTTTTTATATGCAGCATGTCAGATTAAGATTGGCTAATGTTAAAAAATCTCATTATCGGCCTTAAAAAAAATTATGCTGTATAACGGGGACACAGGCCGTAACATTTGATCATGCTATGTATCCGAGCATAGAATAACGCGCCGCTGCTAATATCCACATAATCATGTAGTTTTACATCCCAAGCAGCCATTTTATGACTGAAACAGGCTGACTTTATTCTTTTAGGCGGTTTTTTATACTTATGGAGGCTTTGCCACAATGGATGTTCATAGTCTTATTCCTAAAAACTCCGCCCTAAACATCTTGTTCTTGTGATCCCGCTTGAGTGGTCAATACTATGGTAGCGTTTTTTGCTGACCGACAGCTCTCATTTTGAGTGATTGGGGCTTAATGTATCCTCTGCGATCATAGAGTGCTCAGTTGGCGACATACTGTATCCGTATAATAAATCTGCAACTTAACACTTTAAAAAATTTAACCCGCAGGACGGGACCGTACTTTGATAGTGCATTGGTAGCTACAAGCCAAGGGCGGTAGCGTGCCTGAAGCAAAAAAACTCAATATGGGCTAGGTACAGGTATGCAAGAGTCTACCCTAATCTTCATCAGTGCTTTTGCCTCGCTTTTTTTGGCTAGAAAGGCGGCGGTTAAAATCGGATTGGTAGATAAACCCGATGTCCGTAAAAGACATAAGGGTAATATCCCATTGGTCGGTGGTGTGTCGATTTATCTGGCTCTGTGTGTTCTCTATGTACTTCAGGCTGATTTATTGCCGCATTTTTTTCTATACTTGGTGTGTTCAACCGTGCTGCTGGTTGTAGGCATTCTCGATGATCGTTTTGACATACCTGTTTTACCGCGAATCGGACTCCAAATGTGTGTGGCCATCGCGATGATGTCTACGGGGTTGTTTATTTCCTCTTTAGGAAATGTTTTCTTTGATGATGAGATTTTTTTAGGCGCATTTGGTTATATCGTGACTCTTTTTGCTGTTTTGGGATCTATCAATGCTTTCAATATGGTGGATGGTATGGACGGTCTACTTAGTGGGCTTTCTTTCGTCACGCTTAGCGCCTTGGTTCTCGCTTTTTATCTTGGAGGAAACAATGAACTTGCTCGCTGGAGTTTGTGTTTTCTGGCAGCGACGTTGCCTTATGCATTTTTGAATTCGGGTATGTTGCTAGGAAAAAGATTCAAAGTTTTTATGGGAGATGCGGGAAGTACACTGGTTGGATTCTCCATTATCTGGCTACTGATTCTGGCGACCCAAGGAGAAGGACGTGTAATGCAGCCGGTGACGGGATTATGGCTAATTGCTGTTCCTCTCATGGATATGGCAGCAGTAATGATACGGCGTCTTGCTAAAGGTGGAAATCCTTTTAAAGCCGATCGAGAACATTTACACCATGTATTGCTCCGTTCAGGATTTACACCGGGCCAGACGTTAGTTGTGATTGTGACTATTGCGACGTTATTTGCAATGGCTGGTATCATTTGCGAGCGTAGCAACATAAGTGAGTCTATTATGTTAAGCGTCTTTTTATTGATGTTCTCTGGCTATATGGCGGCAATAACCTCACTGGTACGCGTGTTAGCATGGTTTCGTCGGGTTCTCGTTGTTGTGGCTAAGCAATAGCAGCATTGAAGTGTGGCTAAAGCGAGATTTACCCTTGTTTTATACGTTAGATCTTGAGTTAATCTGAATCGTTTTTCTCTATAATTACTAACTATTTTGTAGGGATATAAACAATTTTTTATTAAGAGCGATGGCATAGACAGGATGATAAAACACAAACAAAAATTGATGCCCTTGATGGTGTCAATAGCGCTACTTAGTGGTTGTACCTTGGTTCCTGGTTCTCACCTTTCTACTAGCGGCAAGAATGTTGTCGAGCAGCAAGATGCGGATTTCAATATCGATAAGCTAGTCAATGTTTATCCGTTAACGCCTTATTTGGTCGAAAAAATGCGCGCTAGGCCACTGATAGCGCAAGCTAACCCTGCCTTGGAGAAAGAATTACAGGGTTATGAATACCGTATTGGTATTGGTGATGTCATCATGGTGACGGTGTGGGATCACCCTGAACTGACTACGCCGGCTGGTACATACCGTACTGCTGCTGATACTGGTAACTGGGTGCATTCCGATGGTACGATTTTCTATCCCTACATCGGTAAGGTTAACGTTGCGGGCAAAACAGTTACTGAAGTGCGCGATCAGATTATGAGTCGTTTAGCGCAATATATAGAGTCTCCTCAGGTTGATGTCAGTATTGCAGCCTTCCGCTCACAGAAAGCCTATGTGACGGGTGAAGTGGCAACGTCGGGTCAACAGCCCATCACCAACGTCCCCTTGACGGTGCTGGATGCCATTAACAAAGCGGGCGGGCTCACAGAAAATGCCGACTGGCGTAATATTGTGTTGACTCACAATGGGCAGGAAAAACGTCTCTCTCTTCAGGCGCTGATGCAAAACGGCGACCTTTCGCAAAACCGCCTGCTTTACCCCGGTGATATCCTCTACATTCCACGTAATGACGATCTGAAAGTATTCGTTATGGGTGAAGTGAAAAAGCAAAGCACTCTCAAAATGGATCGTAGTGGGATGACGCTGACGGAAGCGTTGGGAAATGCTGAAGGTGTTGATCAGGCTGCATCTGATGCAACTGGAGTATTTGTCATTCGCTCTCTGCGTGGCACCGAAGGGCCTAAGTTGGCGAATATCTACCAGTTAAATATGTCGGATGCGACTGCAATGGTGATGGGAACTGAATTCCAGCTTCAACCCTACGATATCGTTTATGTAACTACAGCGCCGATGGTACGTTGGAATCGCGTAATTAGTCAGATTGTTCCAACCATTTCTGGATTTAACGAATTAACTGAGGGGACGTTACGTATTCGTAACTGGCCGTAGATACATTATGTTTAATTCCATCTTAGTGGTTTGTGTGGGCAATATCTGTCGTTCCCCAACGGGGGAGCGATTGTTAAAACAAGTATTGCCAACTAAAAAAATAGCTTCCGCGGGACTAGGTGCATTAGTAGGGAAACCTGCTGATTCAACAGCTACTGAGGTTGCAAATCAGCATCATCTTTCTCTTGAAGGGCATGAAGCGCAACAACTGACTTCAGCATTATGCCGCCAGTACGATCTGATCCTAGTGATGGAGAAAGGGCATATTGATGGGGTCAGCCGCATCGCGCCAGAGGTTCGGGGTAAAACGATGTTGTTTGGGCATTGGTTAAATCAGCAGGAAATTGCTGATCCCTACCGAAAAAGTCGCGAAGCATTTGAATTCGTTTACTCACAACTTGAGCAGTCTGCGCAAAAATGGGCGCAGGCGTTGAATCGTTAATCATCAGAGAATCCGATGACAGAGAAAACTTCAATAAAAGTATCTGAAACCCATTCAGATGAGATCGATTTAGGACGTTTATTAGGGACGTTGCTGGATAACCGCTGGTTGATTATTGGTGTGACGGCAGTTTTTACTGTTTTGGGCATAATGTATGCCATGTTAGCCACGCCAGTTTATAAGGCTGACGCGTTAATTCAGGTTGAGCAAAGCTCTGGAAATTCTCTACTGAATGACATTTCTAGCATGTTGCCGGACTCTAAGCCGAAATCCGATGCTGAAGTAGAACTGATTAAATCCAGAATGGTCATTGGCAAAACGGTAAATGATTTAGCATTGGATATCAGCGTTCAGCAAAAATTTTTCCCGTTAGTCGGTAAAGGTATTGCTCGGTTAACGGGCAATGAAACGGGGAAAATAGCGGTATCCCGTCTTGACGTACCAGCGTCCTTGCAGGATGAAATATTGTTACTCAACGTGTTGCCAAACCAGCAATATACCGTGGAAGCAGGTGATGCCGTGAAATTCACTGGTAGCATCGGCCAGCTAGAAAACCACAGCGGTATTACTTTATTGGTCAGTGACATTGTTGCTGAACCGGGCACCATCTTTCGCATTCAAAAGCTGAATCAATTAACCGCGATTAATAGTTTACTGGATGATTTCACTGTGGCGGATAAAGGGAAGGACACCGGGATTCTGGAGCTTAGTCTGGAAGGTGAAGATCCGATGCTGACAGCTAAGATATTAAATAGCATTAGTCAAAATTATCTGCAACAAAACGTTGAACGTAAATCTGAAGAGGCTGGTAAAAGCCTGGAATTCCTCAAAGAACAACTTCCACATGTACGTAGTTCACTGAATGAGGCAGAAAACAAGCTCAACCAATTCCGCCAGCAGAACGAATCGGTTGATCTTTCTTTAGAGGCTAAGGCGGTATTGGATACTACCGTTTCGGTTGAATCTCAGTTAAATGAGTTGACGTTTAAAGAAGCGGAAATATCTAAGTTATATACCCGTGAGCACCCAGCCTATCGTGCTCTAATGGAAAAGCGCAAAACGCTGGAACAAGAACGGGATAAACTGAATAAGCGTGTAGGGGCTATGCCCAAAACCCAGCAGGAAATTTTGCGTTTAACACGCGATGTGCAGGCAGGGCAGGAAGTATATATGCAACTGCTGAATAAACAGCAGGAACTTAGTATTAACAAAGCGAGCACCGTTGGTAACGTGCGTATTGTCGACAACGCCGTGATTCAGCCTAAACCGGTGAAGCCGAAAAAGACACTGATTGTATTAATCTCAATGATCCTGGGGGGGATGATTTCAACAGCCTTTGTCATACTCAAGGCTTTGTTACATAAAGGTATAGAAAGTCCAGAACAGTTGGAAGAGTTAGGTATCAATGTCTACGCAAGCGTGCCACTTTCTGAATGGCAACAGAAAAAAGACAGAGCGCTCTTGGGCAATAAAAGTAGAAAAGTTAATACGCGAGCAACAGATCTACTTGCAGTTGGCAATCCTACCGATTTGGCAATTGAAGCCATAAGAAGTCTACGGACCAGCCTGCATTTCGCCATGATGGAAGCGAAAAATAATGTGTTAATGATATCAGGTGCTAGCCCGGCAATAGGGAAAACATTCGTTAGCGCTAATCTTGGCGCAGTTATCGCACAGTCTGGCCAGCGAGTGCTTATTGTTGACTGTGATATGCGTAAAGGATACGCCCATGAACTGATGGGGACGCATGGGACGGATGGTTTGTCAGATATTCTATCCGGCCAATGTGGAATAGAAAAAAGTGTCCGTAAAACAGCGATAGAAAATATGGACTTTATTCCCCGTGGACAAGTGCCACCGAATCCCTCTGAATTACTTATGCATAACCGTTTTATCGAGTTTTTGAAATGGGCAGGAGGGCATTATGACTTGGTGTTATTAGATACGCCGCCTATTCTTGCTGTAACCGATGCTGCAATTATTAGTCGCCACGCAGGGACTTCTTTGTTAGTTGCGCGTTTTGAAATGAATACGCTGAAAGAAGTAGAAGTGGCCATTCGTCGTTTTGAGCAAAATGGTTCAGAAATTAAGGGAGTTATTCTGAATGCAGTAATGAAACGAGCAGCAAGTTATTATGGGTATGGTAATTACGATTATTATACCTATGAATATAAGTCGAAGTAATATCTTTACATGCCGGTTTGTTATTATAAAATTCAAACCGGCATATGTATTACGGTAAATTTAGAACTGAATGTAAAAATATAAGTCTAATAAGCTTAAAAGTACTTTGAACGAACAATGCAAATATCTTTATATTTAATATGATGATTGTTAGTTAAATATACACCTTGAGGTTTTTTGAGTATATTTATCACATGATCTATTTTCACTAACCTTTCCATGGCATATGTTTAAAAATATTCTAAACATAATCAGTCAAATTATCTATGCCATTTAATAAGAACGTATACCTCATATTGATTATGTGGTTTATGGTTTTTATAAATCCATTCGGGGTGTTAATTTCATGATTTCACAAACTGTTTTTAGAAAAAATAATTTTGTAAAAGTTTTTTTGGCATTATCAGATTTTTTGTTTTTTAATTTCTCATTGTTATTCACATTATGTATAATTTATTTCCTTGGTTATGATATTTATTCATTTATACCTGCATCTGAGCTACCAGCAAGATTCTTATCACATATAACGTTATCATTTTTATGTGTCGGTTGGTTCTGGATCAGATTACGGCACTATACATACAGAAAACCTTTCTGGTTTGAATTAAAAGAAAGTATCAGAACACTCATCATTTTTGCAATTTTTGACTTAGCTCTGGTTGCATTTTCTAAGTGGCAATTCTCACGTTATGTCTGGTGTATCACGTGGATTCTGGCAATTATTTTAGTCCCCGTTGGTCGCGTGATAGCAAAAAGAATTTTAGATAAACTTAATCTTTGGAAGAAACATACTATTATTATTGGTGCAGGGAAAAATGCTAGAGATGCACACGCAGCTCTCCAGAGTGAAGAAGTTTTAGGTTTTTCTATCGGTGCCTTCTACTCTACTGCTGACATTGATAATGTCGGCTATATTTCTGGTGTGCCAATTATTAATAACGAAGAAGAACTGTGGCTACAAAGTTGTCCTAATGATACGCAATTTATTGTCGCTTTAGAGTTTGAAGAGCATGCTTTGAGAGATTATTGGTTGAAAAATCTCGCCAAGCATAATTGCCGTTCTATCTCTGTTATTCCAACACTGCGTGGCGTTCCTTTATATGGAACTGATATGTCTTTTATATTTAGCCATGAAGTCATGATTCTTCGGGTTAGTAATAATTTAGCAAAAAGAACTTCAAGATTTATTAAACGTACTTTTGATATTTTTGGTGCGTTAGCTATTATCACTATACTTTCCCCCATTCTTATCTCTCTATTTTATTTAGTCTCAAAAGATGGCGGTAATGCAATATACGGGCATGAGCGAGTGGGAAGGAATGGGAAAAAATTTAAGTGTCTTAAGTTCCGATCAATGGTAATAAACTCTCAAGAAGTGCTCAATGAATTGTTAGAAAATAGCGCAGAGGCAAGAGCTGAGTGGGAAAAGGATTTTAAGCTTAAAGATGATCCTAGAATAACAAAAGTAGGTCAATTTATAAGAAAAAGCAGTCTGGATGAGTTACCACAACTCTTTAATGTCCTCAAAGGGGAAATGAGCTTGGTTGGTCCAAGACCAATTATCGAAGATGAATTGGATAAATATGCCGGTGATGTAGATTATTATTTGATGGCTAAGCCGGGTATGACAGGTTTATGGCAAGTGAGCGGTCGAAATGATGTAGACTACGATACCAGAGTATATTTTGACTCATGGTATGTTAAAAATTGGTCATTGTGGAATGATATTGCCATTCTTTTTAAAACGGTTAGCGTTGTATTAAAAAGAGATGGAGCTTATTAATTTTTATTCTTAAAATAAGTTTTTTATAATTTATTTTCGTGATCTTATATTTATTGGTCAGTAAAAAATGAAATACTTTATAGCGGTTCCAACTTATAATGGTGGTTCTCTTTGGAAGAGAGCCGCTGAAAGTCTAAAACGCTATGGGCCTGATGAACTGCATGTTCAGGTTATAGATTCTGGTAGCCAGGATGCGACGGTTGATATAGCGCATAACCTGGACTTTGATATTATTCATATCGATGCTAAAGAATTTAATCATGGCGGAACGCGTAATCAATTTGTTGATGCTAATGGTGATTATGATGTGGTTATTTTTTTAACTCAAGACGCAATCCCTGAACCAGGATATATTGACCGCATTCTCTCCGCTTTCGATGACCCTAATGTCGGGTGTGCCTATGGTCGACAGTTACCCCATCACGATGCAAATCCAGTCGCTCAACATGCCAGATATTTCAATTATCCAGAAAAAAGTAGTGTTTACAGTTTTAATGATGCTAAAGATATAGGGCTGAAAACTGTTTTTATGTCCAACTCTTTCTCTGCTTATCGCATCAGTGTGTTTAGAAAATTGGGGGGGTTTCCCTCAAATACTATTCTATGCGAAGATATGTATTTTACAGCCAAATCCGTTTTGGCTGGATATAAAGTGGCTTATGTTTCAGATGCGATAGCTAGACATTCTCATAATTATAGTCCGCTAGAGGAATTTAAGCGCTACTTCGATATTGGCGTTTTTCATGCCGATGAGCCCTGGATTAGAGAAAGTTTTGGTGGGGCTGGTGGAGAAGGTAAGAGATTTATATTTTCAGAATTACATTTCCTTTTCAAGAAAAATCCTTTGTATATACCAGTGGCTTTTATAAATAACCTCTTGAAGATTACTGGGTATAAATTAGGACAAAATTATAAACGTATTCCTCGTTCACTAGTTAAATTTTTCAGTATGCATAAACGCTACTGGAATTGATGATGTTTACAGGTTTGAATATTATAAGAGGTTTGAATGAGAATTATTGTAACAGGTGGCGCTGGATTTATTGGATCTGCTGTTGTTCGTCATATTATTAATAACACAAATGATGAAGTATTAGTTATTGATAGCCTAACCTATGCGGGCAATCTTGAGTCATTAAAATCTATATCCGGTGACGAACGTTTCACATTTGAACGTATCAATATCTGTGAACGCGAGCGTTTAGAACAGATATTTGATGAGTATCAACCAGATGCTATTATGCATTTAGCAGCAGAAAGTCACGTTGATCGCTCTATTGATGGTCCTGCCGCATTCATTGAAACCAACATTGTCGGTACCTATACTTTACTAGAAGCTACCCGTCAATATTGGAATACATTGAGTACTAATGCTAAAAAGGCATTTCGCTTCCATCATATTTCTACAGATGAAGTGTATGGCGATCTTCATGGCACTGATGATCTCTTTACTGAAACCACGCCTTATGCACCTAGCAGTCCATATTCTGCATCAAAAGCATCTAGCGATCATTTGGTACGAGCTTGGTTGCGTACCTATGGGTTACCTACGATTGTGACTAATTGCTCTAACAATTATGGTCCTTATCATTTTCCAGAAAAATTGATTCCATTAATTATTCTCAATGCGCTGGAAGGTAAACCATTGCCAGTATATGGCAATGGCGCTCAGATTCGTGATTGGCTGTATGTAGAAGATCACGCTTGTGCATTGTATAAAGTAGTAACTGAAGGGGAAGTAGGGCAGACCTACAATATTGGTGGACATAATGAGCGGAAAAATATTGAAGTAGTGCAAACTATTTGCCGCTTGTTGGATGAAATGGTGCCAAATAGACCTACAGGTATTGATAAATATGAAGAGCTCATTAGTTACGTTGCTGATCGTCCTGGCCATGATATGCGTTATGCGATAGATGCTGGAAAGATATACCGCGAATTGGGTTGGAAACCACAGCAAACCTTTGAAAGTGGTATCCGAAAAACGGTGCAGTGGTATTTAGAAAATGAAAAATGGTGGCGTCGTGTTAAAGATGGTTCCTATGCTGGTGAACGCTTAGGCATAACACATTAAATTAGGGGATATAAAGAATATGAAAGGTATTGTATTAGCAGGTGGCTCTGGAACACGTTTGCACCCCATTACCCGCGGTGTATCTAAACAGCTATTGCCGATTTATGATAAGCCAATGGTATATTACCCTATTTCTATTCTGATGTTAGCCGGCATCAAAGATATTTTGATTATTTCTACACCGGAAGATATGCCTTCGTTTAAACGTCTTTTAGGTGATGGTAGCCGTTTTGGTGTCAATTTTAGTTATACCATTCAGCCGAGTCCTGATGGACTGGCTCAGGCATTTATCTTGGGTGAGGAATTTATTAATGGTGATCGTTGCGCTTTAGTTCTAGGGGATAATATCTATTTTGGTCAAAGTTTTGGTAAAAAACTGGAAGCTGCATCGGCACGAACGGAAGGTGCGACAGTATTCGGTTATCAAGTTGTAGATGCCGAACGTTTTGGTGTGGTTGAATTTGATGAAAATAATCGAGCGATTTCTTTGGAAGAGAAACCACTGAAGCCTAAATCCAACTGGGCGGTAACCGGCCTCTATTTTTACGACGATCAGATTGTCGATATGGCTAAACAAGTAAAACCCTCTGCTCGCGGCGAGCTGGAAATTACCACGCTGAACGAAATGTATCTGGAAAAGGGCTTGCTGAATGTGGAGCAATTAGGTCGAGGTTTTGCATGGCTAGATACGGGAACTCATGACAGCCTGATGGAAGCATCGCAGTTTGTTCATACCATTGAGAAAAGACAAGGATTTAAAGTTGCCTGTCTGGAAGAAATTGCATTTCGTAAGGGGTGGCTGAGTAGAGAACAGATTGCTGAAGAGGCAAAAGCGTTGAGTAAAACGAATTATGGGCAATATTTAGCACGCTTGATTGGGGATAAATAAGATGCAAGTTAAGGATACCCGTATTGAGGGAGTAAAAATTGTTCAGCCGAGGGTTTTTGGTGATGAAAGGGGTTTTTTCCTGGAGACGTTTGAAAAGCGTCGTTATCAGGAAATGTTAAATATTGATCTGGATTTTGTGCAAGATAACCACTCCCGCTCCTCAAAAGACGTATTGCGCGGGTTGCATTTCCAGAGATCAAACCCGCAAGGAAAACTGGTGCGAGTCGTTCGTGGGGAAGTATTTGATGTTGCAGTCGATATTCGGCCAAATTCACCCACGTACGGTGCATGGGAAGGGGTTCTTCTTTCTGAAGAAAATAAAATCCAATTCTGGATTCCACCTGGTTTGGCGCATGGTTTTGTCGTGTTGTCTGACGTGGCTGATTTTGAATATAAATGCACGGACTATTACAACCCGGCAAATGAAGGTTGCTTGTTATGGAACGATCCAGACGTCGGTATTGAATGGCCTGTAACCGATCCTCTGCTTTCTGAAAAAGATAAGTTGGGTAAACGCTTTAAGGAGTTGGTGGTATGAAGATTTTACTTACCGGTGCAAACGGGCAGCTTGGCCGTTGTTTTCAGGATCGTCTACCTATTAACTGGCAGGTATGGGCAACGGACACTGCCGATCTGGATATTACCGACTATGAGAAGGTACTGACGGCGGTAAAATCGTTTCAGCCTGATGCCATTGTCAATGCGGCCGCTTACACTGCGGTGGATAAAGCAGAAAGCGAACCGGAACTGGCAGAATTGGTGAATAAAACTGGTCCCGAGAATTTGGCGCTGGCGGCGAAAGAGGTCGGCGCGCGTCTGGTTCATGTGTCAACGGATTATGTTTTTGATGGCAACGCCACGGTTCCTTATGTTGAAACCGACAAAACCAACCCACTGGGTGTGTATGGTAAAACCAAACTGGACGGCGAGATTGCCGTTTCTCATGTTCTTCCTGAAGCGATTATTATGCGTACCGCATGGGTATTTAGTGAATATGGTAATAACTTCGTGAAAACTATGCTGCGTTTAGCAAAAGAACGTGATGAGTTGAGTATCGTTTCTGACCAGCGAGGATGCCCGACTTACGCAGGGGATATTGCTCAGGCGATTATTCAGCTTTTACAGAAGAAAGCGGATGGTGGACTTTATCATTATTGTGGTGACGAAGAGGTTTCTTGGGCTGATTTTGCTGATTCAATATTTAATATTGCAGGTGGGCAAGATTTAATCATTAAACGGCCTAGTGTTATCAAAATTAAGACGGAGAATTACCCAACGCCAGCAAGACGTCCTCGATATTCAAGTTTGAATGGTAACAAGATAAAGGTATTGAATATTGAATTGTCTGATTGGCAGCAAGCTCTGAGTGTTGTTATCAAGAAAATATAATTATTGTGATTTATACCAGCTTTCTAAGCTGGTATATCTACTAGTTTCTCTTTCATAATGAGATATAGAATGAGAGATAAAAGCAATCCCAAAGTTAGCATCTATATAACAACACACAATAGAATGGATAAACTAAAAAGAGCGATAGACTCTGTTTTCAAACAGGATTATCCAAACTTTGAACTATTAGTATGTGATGATGCATCGATTGATGGAACGAGAGAATATGTTGAGTCTCTCGTTAATAAAGAACCAAGGGTTGTATATTTAAGGAATGAAAAGAATGAAGGTGCTTGTGTTGTCAGAAATATGGGGATATTCAATGCAACAGGAGAGTTCATTACAGGACTTGATGATGATGATGAATTTACATCGAATAGAATTAGCTTTTTTGTAAATAACTGGAGTGAAAATTTATCATTTATTTGTTGTAATTTTATAGAAAAATTTTCTAATGGAAAAGAAAAAATATATTACAAGGACGATGAATTATATATAGAAAAAAAATACAATGATCTTTTGTTTTGTAATATAGCTTCAAATCAAATTTTCACTAAAACTAGAAATTTAAGAGAAATTGGTGGCTTTGATATTAGAGTAAAAAGGTTACAAGATTGGGATACGTGGCTAAGATTGTCTTTTAAATATGGCTGCTTTAGGCGTTTCAAAGTTCCAACTTATATTATGCACCATGATCATAAAGAAAATGAACATAGAGTTTCTAAAAGCTATCCTTTCAGCAGCGCATTGGTCGATTTGAAAGATAGAAACAAAGAGTTATATCAGGGAAATGATTTGGACTTCATGAATTTTCTAATATTGACAGTGGAGCGACGGGCAAGATTACTTGATAGTATTTTTTGGAGTTTTTCTAAGAGAACGCCAAAGTATATTGCTAAATACGCTTTGCAGTTTTTACCTTTTAATCGTTATGATTGAATTAATGGTGTGATTGTGGCAAAAAAATGCTTAATTATCATTGTTACGCATAATAGTAATAACTATATCAATTGGGTTATTGAAGGGTTAGAATCTTCAAATAGCAATTTATCAATTAGAATTATTGACTCAGGTTCAACAGATACCAATTATTTATATGAGTTGAAAACAAAACATGATTTTAATATTAAAGAATATGGAAATATTGGATTCGTAGCTGCTAATAATAAAGCACTAACAAATATATCTGAATATGATTGGATACTTTTTTTGAATCCAGATGCAAGAGTCGAAGGAAAGCACCTTGATACACTATTAGATACTGTTTCTATGGAGCAATTCAGCGATACTGGGATATTTTCTGTACCTCTAATTAGGTACGATATCGAGCAGAAAAAATCACTAAACGTATATGATTCTTTAGGTATTGCATGCAATCTAGTAGGGAAGTGGTCTGATTTATCGACTAATGAACCTGTTGACGATAATCATGATAAGAAAAATTTTTCTGATGTTGATGCAGTATGTGGTGCTTTCATGCTAGTCCGAAAACATACTTTAGAGCAGTGCCTTGACAGAAAAAATAATGTTGGTTTTGAGCGAAGCTATCATATGTATAAAGAAGACATTGAATTATCGCTCCGTGTTAAAAAGAAAGGCTGGAATGTAAAAGTCATAAATGAAATAAGTGCATTTCATTGTAGAGGATGGAAAAATAATAGATCTGAAATACCATATTGGGCTAGATATCATTCTGCAATTAATGATGTAGATGTCGCTTGGAGATATAAAATCAGAGCATTGCCGTATGCGTTGGCTAAATATATATGGGTTAAATTCTTAGAGAGAAAATAGCTAACCCACTATCGCCAATGATGCTTTTTAGAATCGATTATGGTGATTTTATGAAAAAACTTTATTTTTCTCCGGTGTGCTTTTTTTTGATGTTTTTTCTATTTTCTTGTTCTGCATTATCGGAACAAAATTATTACGAGGAAATAAAAAATACGAAAGAGGATGTGAGTGAGAATGTATCTAAATATGTATACAATAAAATAATGAATAGAGATTTAGCTGAACTACGAGCTAGAAGAAATCCAGATACACAATTTGGTTTACACGGGATGGAGATACCAGCTGTAAATGTTGATGATAATGTTGAAAAATTAGATGAAGTATATTCTTTATTAGCACATGCAGGGGTAGATTCATTACGAAGTTTTGAAACATGTTGGCATCGAGTGAGTGATAAATACGGTAGACCTACTAATTTTAAGCAGTTAGATTTTCAACTTCAAAAAGCTAAAGAATATCAGTTTTCTCTTCTGTTTGTCTTTGGATACCCTCCCGCGAGATTCACTGTGGCTAATAATAAATTATCAGCAGTGAGTGAGAGATTTTATAGTGAATATAATCATTATCTTGATGTGACTTTAGCTAAACTCAAAGGTCATAACGTCGAATTTGCTGAACTAGCAAATGAGGTAGATGCACCATCAGTATGGTGGATTAATTCTACTCCGAGTCAATATGTTCAAGAAATGAAAATGCTCAAAGAGGCGATCTATAGAAGTGGGGAGAATATAAAAACCACTGCATTTTCAGCAACTTATTCTAGAAATGATGTTTTGGGAGGAATTAGAGGAGGACGAAGATTTGTTGATGAGGCATTTAGACTAGGAATAGATAAATATTCTGATTCATACTCTATACATCACTTTGTCTACCCAAAAGATGATTTACCAGAATTCATTCGTCAGGAACAAAAAAAGTTTTCATTAAGACCTAAACCAATATTAGATACTGAACAATTAGACACATCAATTGTCTACCAAAAAGATTCTAATCCATATGATTTAATAAAAATATTCGCTCGTGCTTTTTATTTCTATGATTTAAAACGAGTTGATTATTTTTTAGCTCAAGATAGATTTTTAAATAATAAACTTTATTCTTCAGGACTATTTGATATCAATTGGAATCCAAAGCTAAGACTATTGGCTTATGCAATGGCCGTTGATTCTATGAAAGGAATGTCATTAGTTGGAAGATATCTGTCTAAAGATGGTATAGAAGCATATGTCCTGAAAGGAAAAGAGAATAATTATTCTATTCTAGCATGGAGTAATCAGCCTGGAAAAAAAACAAATTTCTTGAACGGTATAAAAGGGAAAGTAACAATAGAAAAATGGAATCTTGATATTACTCACGATATAGTTGCAGATAAAGGTATTGAGCTAGATGACAAGCCGATCGCTATATACACTAGCCATCTCCCCAATTGGCATTTCGATAACAAGAAAAGCATTGATGAAAAAATAATGAGCCATGCACCGATGCCTTTTGATTAATATTAAGAAAAACCGTAATTTCAATAAGATGCAATACTAGAGACAAGCTACGTGAGATGCTGTAATGAAAATAAAAAATAATATATTTATAAGTTTATCTGTTTTTTTAATGGCTCTTCGAAGTCCATTAATTATTTTAAGCATGGGTGGATATATTCTATGTCATCCTATTTTAATAAAAAGGATGATACTAAAACTCTTGCCTTTTTTTATTTTCTTATCATTGGCTACACTATATTCTGTTTTTCAAGGAAATGTTAATTCGAATGTTTTTGGGCAACTAAGAGATATACTTTTATCAATAATTGTTGCTGTTTTTCTTATCTGCTCTAGTGAATACTCCAGAAATAATAATGCATTAATATATGAAGCAATTAAGAGGATGTTTGTAACGATAGCTATTATAAAGATCGGAATACTTATATTTTCATTATTATCAGGTATTGCCATGGGCGATATCATAACTTGGATAAGGGATGTATGGAATATTCAAATGATGTCCCTGGGTGTACAAGGAACTTTTATTGCTAGATTACAGATACCTCTTGATTCTGCTGTACCATTTTTTATGTATTTTGTCACTACAGAAATAATTTTGAAAAAAAATAAAAAACTATCAATATACTTTGTTTTTGTCCTGCTTATTATATCAATGTTGCTGACTCTTTCTCGCGCTTTTTGGGTTGAGACTATTTTTTTTATTGCATTAGCAATTTTTATTGAGGCAAATACAATAAAGATATTTAAAATTGTCATGTTAGGTCTAACAGGTGTTTTTTTATTGCTAACGTTAACACCCGTCGGCGAAATTGTTTTGAAAGTCATAGAAACTAGGTTTGGGGGAGATAATACCTCAAATCTATCGTCAGACGTTGAGCGTATATGGCAAAATAGAATGTTATTAAATTCATTCTGGCAAAGTCCAATTTTAGGTCATGGTATAGGGTATTTTATACCTAACGCAATAAGATCAGAAGATACGCCATATTTATATGAAAGCCAGTCTTTATCTATGTTAATGACACTGGGGTTATTAGGTTCGGGATTATTACTAATTTTATACATTAAATTATGTTTTGATTCTATTTGCAAAGATTCAAATGGAGGTATGAGATTTTTTGTTCCTCTGATTTTTATTTCTTTTTGGATTTTTTCTGGCTCTGTTAATCCTTTGTTATTTGGTGCTTCGGGAGGATTAATTATTTTTTTTATTGCTAGATTTCATGATCTCTCTAGGAAGCCAGGATGGGGCTAAATTATATATCTTATATAAGAATGTATAAGTGTATTTATTATAACTGACTATCACATGACTATAAGTCACTAATGCACTATTTTATATGACATATACGTTTCCACTTAAGCAAGAGTAGTAGTAATATATTTTAACTTAAAAATAATGAAACAATCATAATTAGTAGGTTGTATTGAGGATTTTTTCCTTTAGTCACGAATCATGAAGTTTAACAGAGGTAAGCAAGTATGTGGACTAATATCATATTGGTAGTTATGTATAACAAGACCCTGCAAGAGTCCACGACTCTGACTACGCTATCCTGTCACCATTTTAGTAATACCAAGCTCGTGATTCAAAATAACGGTCCTCACGAAATAGACTATGATTGTGAACTTTCTGTCCAACTGAATCAGTGTTTCAATAATCAAGTTGAATTAATTAACTCCGTTAACAACATGCCACTTAGTATCATATACAACAATCTTTTTCTAAAATATGAATCTGCTGAAAAATTCATTCTCTTGGATGATGACACTGAAATTTCAGTTTCATTTGTACAAACGATAAAAAGTGGTTATGCGGATTTGGAAGTTCCCAAGATAATATCATCCAGTGATAGACAAATATATTATCCTATATGTGAGGACGCAGTTGTTACATGTGATAAAGATTTAGATCCTATATCAGTGTTGTCTATTGGTTCTGGTTTAATAATAAATAGAACTTTGATAGAAAAGTTTAATAGACATAATTTAAAGCTTTTTGATGAGAACTACGCATTATATGGCGTAGACTATAGTCTTTTTCGGCGTATTCACCAAATTTCAGGGGAAGGGGAAAGTATAAAAATCAGAACATCTTCTTTTTTAGTACATTCACTTTCTCGATTAGATGATAGCCTAAAGAAAAACAAATTTAGGAATATAGAGCGTGCACTAGATGTGGCTATTACTGCCAGACGCTATCCAACGTTTCATTTGCACTATTTACTTATTCGTAAATTTGTTGCTGAATCCATGAGAATGAATTGGAATAATGCATACAATATCGTAAAGGTATATCTCTTAGGCCGCCATCCACGGTGCTTAAAAAAGTATTGATTTTTAAAATTTACTTGATGTGTTTTATAAATAGATGAGGTTAATGTGTTAAGGGAAATTCAATCTAAAATCCTTCGTAAAATAAAAGAAAAAAAACTGAAGGCTTTATATACTAGCAATTGTGCTAAATACGAGAATGCGGCAGCTTATTCGCGATTAACCACTTATAGTTTAGCCTTATCATGTGTTAATGTAGATTTAGCTGTAGAAAAAAAAATAAACTTAACTCTACCAGGATTACCATCAAATGGAATTTTTGCAGGGATTAAAACAGCGTTAGAATTCTCTTCTCGTTTATCATTAAGTTTATCCTTAGATATTAGAATTATTACTTTTGGTAAATCACCAGATAATTCGACCCGCTCATGGATAGAGAAGAATATTTTCCCTAATAGCCGCGTTGAGTTTGTAAGTGATATTGATATCGTAAACCTTAGTATAAATGCTGATGACATATGGGTGGCCACTTACTGGACAACAGCACATTCTTTAACTGTGGCAGCTCATTTGGGGGTCATTAAGCCACAAAATGTCATTTATCTGATTCAGGATTATGAATCTGGATTTCATCCGTGGTCAACAGCGTTTGCTCTCACGGAAGAGACATATTTAACAGGATTTAATCATGTGGTAAATTCATATCCACTCTTTAATGCATTAAAAAAAGCTAATATACCTTGCTCCGAAGAATTAGTGTTTTTTCCTGAAATTGATTTACATATGTTGAAAAAATCATCTGCGAATAGGGAGCCGTCAAAAAAAATTCGCGTGTTATTTTATGGAAGACCGAGTAAATCTCGAAATTTATTTGACATTGGTATTGGCGCACTGACTCTTCTGGCCAAGAGAATTGATAACACTGATTATGAATTAGAGATTTTAAGTGCTGGTGAAAAACACAGTGATATAGTTTTGTCTGACAAAGTTACATTACGCTCATTAGGTAAGTTATCATGGGATGGATATTTTAGCCGACTTAGTGAAACAGATATTGTTTTTTCTCTTCAGTATAGCCCGCATCCATCTCATCCCCCTCTGGATGCGATAACAAGTGGTGCATATGCCGTCACAAATGATCTTAATGGAACGAGGACCGGGCTACACCCTCGAATGTATGTAGCTGCTGCATCTCCTGATAAGTTGGCGGATAAACTGCTTTGCGCTATTCAGGATCTACATAAAAATGGTTGTTATGAATATGATGAGAGTTTAGTACAATCCTATGGAAGACCAATGAGTGACGTGATTGAGACTATTTCTAATTATATCCATAACTGAGATAAGATCATGTTATTTACTAAACAAAACATATGGAAAATGTTTTTATATTTTGTCCTCCCATTGTTGTCGGCGATTATACCCTTTATTGTTTACCCGACAATAACAGCCTTATATGGAAATAAGGTTATTATTGCGATTGGTATTGCTCAATCTATTGGTACCGCGGGAGCAGTGATAGGTGAACTAGGCTGGGGGGTGATAGGCCCTCAATTGGTTGCTGGGTTAAATGATAATGAGAGAAAGTTGTGGTATGGAAAATCTTTATCATCCCGACTAATTTCGAGTGTTTTTTGTATCTTTATTGCCACATTAGTTTGCTTTCTTTTGGTTGACGATTTTTTGCTTTCTGCGATTGTAATGGCTATCGCTATTACTTGTGGGGGCCTTTTACCCAATTGGTATTTGATCGGCTTAAATAAGCCAGAGTACATTCTCTATTACATTGTTATACCGAAGCTTATATTGTGTGGTATTAGTATTTTTCTTATTAAATTCTACGGTGGTTTGATTTTTTATAGTCTCGCAATGTTGTTTTCTTTTTTTATTTCAATGATGCTTTTATCATATTTTTTAAAAGTACCATTGATACCAGGTAAGAAAGACTTTAATGAGTTGACATTGTTGTTTAAAGATCACTATCAGTTGGTTTTTGGTCGTGTAATTAGTACTTTTTATACAGCTCTACCTATTACGTTAATCGGATTTGTAAATCCTGCTGCTGTGGCTACTTTTACCGGTATTGAGCGACTCTTCAGAATGGCACTGTCAGTTTTAAGTGGATTCCCTAGTCGATTGCAGAGTTGGATCGGAACAGCACCAGCAGATGCACGTGCTAAAAGAATAAAGCTTTCGATTATTATTAATTTGGGTGTTGGCCTATTTAGTATGGTAGGGTTTACTATTGCGTGTTATTTTATTAGTCCATATATATACTCAAATACAATTAATATTAGTCTGGAGTATTCACTCCTTGCCGGCGTTGTGGTCGCTATAATTTGCACATCGAGAGGATATGGCTTAGCTTTAGTTGCTATGGGTGTGTCGAAAAAGATATCAATTGCAAATATAGCTTCAGCGATAGTCGGTGTGTCAGCTATCTGTATTCTAGGCTATTATTACGGTGTATGGGGCGGACTTTTGGGAGAAGTTCTAGCAGAGGTTGCGGGTTTGTTAACGCAATTATACTACTACAATAAGTATGTAAAAGATTTGAAGTTACGCTCTTGTTAAATAATTAATGTCACGAGTTTTATAAGGTTGTTTTATTATGTTCTCTTGAGGTGTAAATTTATTTTTATGGATAGTGGAACGATTAAATAAAATGTCCCTAACTTTAACGTTTTACCGTTTTCTGATTGTTGACTTATGATTTATTTTGATTTTAGGTAAATTAATATATGAAAATAGCAATAGCAGGTACAGGGTATGTTGGTCTATCTAATGCAATGTTATTGTCTCAGAATAACGAGGTTGTAGCGTTAGATATTATTGAAGATAAAGTGAATTTACTTAATGATAAAAAGTCACCTATTGCTGATAAAGAGATAGAAGACTTTTTAGAAAAAAAAGAACTCAATTTTTTAGCGACGACAGATAAAAATATTGCTTATCAAGATGCTGATTTTGTCATTATCGCTACCCCAACTGATTACGATGCCAAAAAAAATTATTTTAATACTAGCTCTGTAGAGTTGGTTATTCAGGATGTCTTGGCTATTAATCCGCGTGCGGTGATGATCATTAAATCGACAATCCCAGTCGGTTTTACTCAGCAGGCAAAAACTCGATTCAATACAGAAAATATTATTTTTTCTCCTGAATTCTTGAGGGAAGGGAAGGCACTATATGACAATTTATATCCATCAAGGATTGTCGTTGGTGAAGACTCTGAGCGCGCTAAGAAATTTGCTAGTTTGTTGTTACAAGGTGCAATTAAAAAAAATGTCCCAGTGCTGTACACCGACTCGACAGAAGCAGAAGCTATTAAACTTTTTGCAAACACATATTTAGCGATGCGTGTGGCTTACTTTAATGAGCTGGACACTTACGCACAAACTCTGGGGCTCAATAGCAAGCAGATCATTGATGGTGTTGGTTTAGACCCAAGAATTGGTACACATTATAATAATCCTTCATTCGGCTACGGCGGATATTGCTTGCCTAAGGATACAAAGCAATTACTCGCCAACTATGAGGCTGTGCCGAATAACTTAATTAGTGCAATAGTAGAGGCGAACCGGACGAGAAAAGATTTTATCGCCGATTCTATTATTGAGCGCAATCCTAAAATCGTGGGAATCTACCGGTTAGTCATGAAAATAGGGTCCGATAATTTCCGAGCATCCGCTATCCAAGGCGTAATGAAAAGGATTAAGGCTAAAGGAATCGAAGTGGTGGTTTATGAGCCCGAGCTCAAAGAAGATACTTTTTTCCGCTCGCGCGTAATTCGCGATTTGTCGGAATTTAAACAGACCGCGGATGTGATTCTTTCAAACCGTATGGCACCAGAATTATCTGATGTAGTAGAAAAAGTCTATACACGGGATCTCTTTGGTTCGGATTAGGTGTAATCTTAGTGTCATGAGTCACGTTATGGCATTACGCTACTAATGCGTTCAACCAGATAAACACCATCAAATTAAAGAGAGTCAATCCATGACATCATTGAAAGCTATCATCCCTGTAGCAGGTTTAGGGATGAATTTGTTACCGGTGACCAAAGCAATTCCTAAGGAAATGTTGCCGCTGGTTGACCGTCCGGTAATAGAGAAAATCGTTAACGAATGCGCTAACGCGGGGATTAAAGAGATTATTCTGGTGACGCATGCCTCAAAAAATGCGATTGAAAACCACTTCGATACCTCGTTTGAGCTTGAATCTTTGCTTGAAGAACGTGCCAAACGTCAACTGCTGGCTGAAGTACAGTCTATTTGTCCGAAAGGTGTGACGATCATGAACGTTCGCCAAGGGGAAACGCTGGGATTGGGGCATGCGGTCTCCTGTGCTCGACCAATCGTTGGAGACAGCCCGTTTGTGGTGGTGTTGCCCGATGTGGTGTTGGATGAAAGCACGGCCGATCAGACGAAGGAAAATCTGGCGCTGTTGATCTCCCGTTTTGAAGAAACAGGACGTAGTCAGGTGCTGGTGAAACATCGTCCTTATGAGGTGCTGCCAGAGTACTCTGTCGTTGATTGTGAGCAACCGCTGGTGAATCCAGGTGATGCCGCAGCGATTACATCGATGATCGAAAAACCCGAGGCGCCGTCTGGAACCGGCTCTGATCTTTCTGCTGTCGGGCGCTATGTCTTAACGGCCGATGCCTGGCCATTACTGGAAAAAGCAGTTCCTGGTGCGTGGGGACGTATTCAGTTAACGGATGTGATTGCCGATATGATTGCGGCTCAGCAAGTTGATGCTGTGCAAATGTCAGGCAAGAATTTTAACTGCGGTCGTAAACTGGGCTATGCACAGGCGTTTGTCTCCTATGGATTACGCAACCCTGAGTTTGGTGCCGAATTTAAAGAAAGCATTAAGGCGCTGCTGAAAAAGTAATATTGAGTGGTAACACTCTGTAAAACCGTAGACCGCCGAATCTTTCTGCGGTTTTTTCTTTTCCTCACCATACGCTCCTGTTGAGTGAGCTTTCACTATCAAACCAATCACTATCCACTCACGCAAAGCTGAGTTACCATGTTGACCTGTTTTTAATTGCCTGCGGGGTCGCAACGCGAATCGTTGTTGTCGTTGCAGGCAGGTTATCCTTCAGACAGGAGTTGCTTTAATGTCCAAACAGCAAATTGGCGTTGTCGGTATGGCGGTGATGGGGCGCAATCTGGCGCTGAACATTGAGAGCCGTGGCTATAGCGTTTCCATCTTTAACCGTTCTTCCGATAAAACCGATGAAGTGATCGCGGAAAATCCGGGTAAAAAACTGGTGCCTTCTTACACCGTTGAAGAGTTTGTCGAATCCCTGGAAAAACCACGCCGTATTCTGCTGATGGTGAAGGCCGGTGAAGCAACCGATAAAACGATTGAATCGCTGAAGCCTTACCTGGAAAAAGGCGATATTCTGATCGATGGCGGTAACACCTTCTATAAAGATACGATTCGCCGTAACCGCGAACTCTCTGCTGAAGGGTTTAACTTCATCGGTACAGGCGTATCTGGTGGGGAAGAGGGGGCACTGAAAGGGCCTTCCATCATGCCAGGCGGCCAGAAAGAAGCGTATGAACTGGTTGCGCCGATTCTGGAACAGATAGCCGCGCGTGCTGACGGCGAAGCCTGTGTGACCTACATTGGCGCGGATGGCGCAGGTCACTACGTCAAGATGGTGCATAACGGTATTGAATACGGCGACATGCAGCTGATTGCTGAGGCCTATGCATTGCTCAAACAGGCTCTGAATCTTGGCAATGAAGAACTGGCCTCAACGTTTTCTGAGTGGAATAAAGGCGAGTTAAGCAGCTACCTGATTGAAATCACAGCCGACATCTTCACGAAGAAAGATGAAGAAGGTAAATATTTGGTTGACGTTATTCTGGATGAAGCGGCTAACAAAGGCACGGGTAAATGGACCAGCCAAAGCTCTCTGGATTTGGGCGAACCGCTGTCTCTGATCACGGAATCCGTTTTTGCTCGCTACCTTTCTTCTTTGAAAGATCAGCGCGTTGCAGCATCTAAAGTGTTGACTGGCCCAACGGCTCAGGCATTCGGTGGCGATAAATCTGAGTTTGTTGAGAAGGTGCGTCGTGCGCTGTATCTGGGTAAAATCGTGTCTTATGCGCAGGGCTTCTCACAGTTGAAAGCAGCATCCGATGAGAATAACTGGGATCTGAACTACGGTGAAATCGCCAAGATTTTCCGCGCGGGTTGCATCATTCGTGCACAGTTCCTGCAAAAAATCACTGATGCATATGAGCAGAAAGCAGACATTGCTAACCTGCTGCTAGCACCTTACTTCAAGAAAGTGGCGGACGAATACCAGCAGGCGCTGCGCGACGTGGTTTCTTATGCTGTCCAGCAAGGTATCCCGACGCCAACGTTCTCTGCGGCGATTGCTTATTACGACAGCTACCGTTCCGCCGTGCTGCCCGCTAACCTGATCCAGGCTCAGCGCGACTATTTCGGTGCGCATACCTACAAGCGTACGGATAAAGAAGGCGTATTCCATACTGAATGGCTGGAATAACCGTTTCTTATGCGTATATAGTGTTGTTTGTGAATAAAACGCCAGATTAGAAAATATCTGGCGTTTTTATATTGCTGAATGAGCACATCGATATTGTTAAGATATCTATGACTTTTTTCTGGAATACTGTAAGTTTCATTAAAGAAATCTGCTTTTTTACCGAGATCATTACTGTTTATTACATCGAGATCTTGCTATTTTTAACAGTGTTGCAAAAATTGAGTTGTAGTTTTGCTTTCTGGCGTTACTTAATAAGAGGTGGTTTTATCGCCATCAGATTGTATCTCATTACTGGGAAAGTCCCGGTAACGGTCGGTAATCGGTAAATCGGATGTATTTGCCGCTGTACTGGCTGGAATGAAGGACGGAGTATTGTCTTCCCGACGGTACTCCACCCTGAAGTACTTCATGTTTAAAAGGAAATCGTAATGAAGAAAACGTTAATCACGCTGGCTGCTGTTCTGGCCATGTCGTCAAACGCGTTTGCTGTTGATGGCGTACCTAGCTACAACGCTGCCGGTCCTGCTGCTGGTGCTGGTGCTGGTGCTGCTGGTGCTGGTGCTGCTGGCTTCGCTGCCGGTACTACTGGCCTGATCGCTGTCGGTGTTGCTGCCGCTGTCGCTGTCGGTGTTGCTGTTGCTGTCGCTGAAAATGACGACAACGGTGGTACTGGCACTGCCACGACGACGACTACTGGTACACGTTAATTTCGTGCTTTACGCTAAGGCCACTTCGGTGGCCTTTCTTTTTCCGGGCTGCGCTGTTCAACGAGAACTGCATTTCATGACAAAAATAAAACGAATGGCGAAGGCGAGAGCGCTGATTGCCATACCTCTTTTATCGGTTGCGCTGACTGGCTGTTCCAAAAATGTGGAGCAAGTGGGGAAAACGTTTAAACTGGCGTTTTTCGGTCAGGATGACACCCATGTGACAGCGACACAGGTTGCCAATACGCCCTATGCATCGGCCTATCTGAAGGTAGGGAAAGCACCGCAGGCGTTTGTTGTGCTCGCTTTCGCCGAGCAGAATCAGTTGAAATGGATCGGTGCCGATAAAAATATGGTATCGACCCAACATGGCCGTTTAGTGAAAACGCAGGGTTTTGGTGAAGACATTACCTATGTGGACAACCTGCAACAGGATCCTCTAGCGCTGGGATTATTGAAGACATCGACGCCAATGACATGGCAAAGTCGGATCGAGTGGGCTCAGGTTTTCCGCGGTGGTTATGACACCACGTCGATTTTTCAGGCTCGTGGCAAAGAAACGATAAAAATTCTGGATACCCAGCGTGAGTTGCTGCGCTTTGATGAGCGAGTGACGGTTCCTGCTCTGGATGAATCTTATACCAATAGCTACTGGCTCGACTCGGCTAACGGAAGTGTGGTGCAAAGCCAACAGTACATGGGGCCGGATATGGCATTGGTCACATTCACCGTATTAAAACCCTACGTACAATAAGGGACTACAATGTTGGCATTCAATCGTATCGCTACCTTATTACTGCTGGTTTCCGGTGTCGCGACCGCCGCACAACTGACGGTGAAATCCCCGCAAGAGACGATTGCCGTCGTTAAGCTGGACGATGGTACGCGTCTGGAAAAATTTTACGAACAGGTTCCCTGGCCGCAGAATATCAACTGGCAAACCGCATTTATTTCTGACTTTGCGACGACGCAGAAGGTGCGGACGCAGGGCGATGTTTTACTGCAAAAGCTGGCTGAGCTGGAAACGCGCTGGCGTAATTCCGGTGATGGCGATCTTGCGATTTCTGCCTGGCTGTTGAGAAAAACCCTCACTCCAATTAACGTTGCAGGCCGTATCTCTACCGATCTGGATCCTGACCGCGTACGTGTTCATATAGAAAACAATCGCCCTCTGGTGGGGGAATATGCACTGTATGTGGCTCCCCATGATGACAGAGTGTCGCTGATCGGGCTGGTCAACACCTCCGCTGATGTGGGTGAACTGGAGACCTCGGGGAAAGTGTCACTGCGTGCCGGATGGTCGGTCGAGAATTATCTCTCTGGACGTCGGCTTCTTGCTGGAGCGGATAACAGTTACGGCTACCTGATTCGGGGGAACGGTCAGTGGCGTAAAGTACCGCTGGCGCTGTGGAATCGTCAGCATATTGAACCCGCTGCGGGCGAAACGATCTTTATCGGTTTTAATCCCTCGGATTTACCACAGGATATGTCATCACTTAACGATCAGCTTGCTGACTACCTTGCTAACCGGACTCCACTCGAATGACAAAGATCAGAAACGTTAAATTAAGCTGTCTGTCGTTGGCGATTGGCGGCATCTTGAGTGCGCAGGCGATAGCGGCCGAGACAGGAAGCAGCCGTACTGAGACAAACCCAAATCTGCGCTTTCAGCCTGCGGGGGTATCGCAGTCTGATTTTGGTGGCACCGGCCTGTTGCAAATGCCGACTGCACGTATGGCAGAAACGGGCGAATTTAGCCTGAACTACCGCGATAATGAAGAGTATCGGCGTTACTCTGTATCCCTCCAGCTCTTTGACTGGCTGGAAACCACGGTGCGTTACACTGACATTCGCACTCGCCTTTATAGTAATGATTCCAGTTTCAGTGGCGATCAAACCTATAAAGATAAGGCTTTCGATCTCAAAGCTCGCTTGTGGCAGGAAAGCTACTGGATGCCGGATGTTTCTGTAGGATTACGTGATATCGCGGGTACCGGGCTGTTTGATAGCGAATATCTGGTAGCCAGTAAGCGTATGGGGCCGTTTGATTTCACGCTGGGGATGGGCTGGGGCAATATGGCTGAAAGTGGCAATATTAAGAACCCTGCTTGTTCCCTGAAAGCCAGCTTCTGTAATCGCACCGAAAATACGGAAACCGGGGAGTTTGAGATAGGAAACTTCTTTCACGGCCCGGCGGCACTGTTTGGTGGCGTTGAATACCAGACACCTTGGGATCCGTTGCGCCTGAAGCTCGAATACGACGGTAACGATTACAGCCGTGAGGCCGCCGATCGTGGGCGTAGAGAGAGAATTAAGCAGGACTCTCCTTTCAACATTGGCGCAGTCTACCGTTTGGGGGATGTGCTGGATACCACGCTGTCGTGGCAGCGCGGTAACACGCTGATGTGGGGCTTTACCCTGCGCACCAACTTTAACAGCCTGAAGCCGAACTATTTAGACGATGCACCACCCGTTTATGCGCCAGTGCAGGATGGCAAAAGCACAAACTGGCAGCTCGTCTCGAAAGAGCTGAATGATAAAGCTGGGTATAAGGACGCTGATATCTACGCGGACCAAAAACAGGTCACCATTGTTGCCGATCAGACAAAGTATCGTGATAGTGAAGAGGCAACGCAGCGTGCCGCGACGATATTGGCGAATCATGTGTCGGGTAACATTGATGAATACCACCTTGTTCAGCGCAGCCAGCGTTTACCGATTGCCAGTACGGAAGTGGATGCCAAAGCCTTCCATCAGGTTAAACAAGCTGCCGTTCCGCTTGGTCAACCTGAGCCTGAAACGTACCGCAAAGAGCCGGTATCCGACGTGCGTGGTCAGCAGGTGCTGCGCGCAGAACCTGCTCGCCTGACGTATTCATTAGATCCGACGCTAACACAATCTTTCGGTGGCCCTGAATCCTTTTATATGTATCAAGTCGCCTTGAAAGGTAATGCGGACTACCAACTGAGCGATCACTGGAGCGTAGGCGGAACCGCAACGTTGAATCTGGTGAATAACTACGACAAGTTCAACTATAAAACACCTCCAGCGGACGGCGCAGCGCTGCCGCGTGTCAGAACCTGGGTACGTGAGTACGTCACCTCTTCCGATCTGTTATTGACTAATCTGCAATTGACCCGCAGAGATAATCCTGCTCAGGACTGGTATACCCAGGTTTACGGCGGCTATTTGGAAATGATGTACGCGGGGGTCGGGTCTGAGGTGTTGTATCGTCCGTTCGGTAAAAGTTGGGCACTGGGCATGGATGTTAACTATGTCAAACAGCGCGATTGGAACGACATCATGAGAATGGCTGATTACGATGTGGTGACAGGCCATCTGACCGCGTATTGGGAACTGCCGTTTGTGGAAGGTGCGGTCGCGAAAGTGAGCGTAGGCCGTTATCTGGCGGGGGACAAAGGGGTGACGCTCGATCTGTCTCGCCGCTTTGATAGCGGGATTGTTGCCGGTGCCTTTGCGACCAAGACCGATGTCAGCTCTGCTGAATATGGTGAAGGGAGCTTTACGAAAGGCTTCTACATCTCCATACCGTTTGACTTGTTGTTCACTGAACCGACGGTGAAACGTGGAAGCGTTGGTTGGGTACCGCTGACACGAGATGGTGGACAGATGCTACAGCGCCGCAGCTCGCTGTATGGTCTCACCGAACAATAATCATCCACTTCAGTTCATTTAGGGTGAATCAAGCCCGTCATGGCCGAGTGCCGCGACGGGCTTTTTTGTGCACGTTTGCTTTACGGAATGATGCTGATTAGTAACTTAATTGAACCATTTCATTTGGTTGTCATTTGTATCTTAATCATTGTCGAGTCAGCAGGACGGATTCTGTGCTGCTATTCCTGATTTGCTTGTGATTTAGCAGGTTAATCGCGGTTATCTCGCTGGGGCGAGACATTTTTGAGACGAAGTGTGTCCTGTGGGTAATGATTGAAATAGTTTCGTCATGGAAGATTCATAGAGCGAAATCTATTATCTCCTGTCGCAATGACAAAATAAAAATAGCGCCATAGATCTTCATGCTAGTGCTCATAGGAGAGTGTAACCCGATGAAATTGCCTATTTTCGCTGTTATCTCGTTAGTAATGAGTTCTTTCTGGTGCCTCCCTCTGCATGCGGCTGTGCAGGATAGCTCTCTTGGGATCTATCAACTGATTCAGCAGAGGATGGTGCTGATGAAAGATGTCGTGGGGTATAAGGTTCGTCAACACCTGCCGATTGAGGATCTGAAGCAAGAGGAACGTATTTTGAGTAAGGTGCGAGGGCAAGCCGCTGTCGTTGGATTATCCCCTCAGAGTACGCAACTATTTTTTACTTCATTAATGAATGCCAGCAAAGCCATTCAATATCGTTACATGGCGGACTGGCTGGCGACACCGGAGAACGACTGGACGCCCCTTTCTCTGAATGACACGGTCAGACCCACGTTACTCACGATTGATGACCAGCTTCTGGTTAGCATTAAACGTTATCTCGCGAATGGCGGGCATTTTGCGCCTCAGCAAGAGGCCGCATTTCTTTCTTCTATTAATGTTGAGCATCTGTCACAGAACGACAAACGCCAGATTTATGCGGCATTGAGTCACATTGAACCAGACGGCAAATAGCTGAGTGGGAGAGAAGACGATGACTTACCAATTATTGAAAGGGAGTGAGCGCGGAAATATCGCTGACGCGGCGTATCGCGAACGCTGTGATGTGAATGAAAGCGTCAGAGTCATGCTGGTGCTGCGTTTTACTGCGCCAGACGAAGAGTATTACACCGAACTGCACGATAGCATCGATCCGCAATTTGGCGGTATCAATGCCAACAGACCGCTGTCGCGTGCCGACTATGCCAGAAAATTCAGCGCTGATGAGGCAGATATCGAGCATGTCCGTGCGTTTGCACGACATCATCGGCTCTCTATCGAAGGTGAACATGCTGCCAGCCGTACTCTTTTCTTAACGGGGACGGTAGGGCAAATGGAGCAGGCGTTTCACGTGAGCTTAGCCCGATATGACCACAAAAATGGGACATTTCGTGGCCGAGCGGGAGGGATTTACCTGCCGGAATACCTACAGGGCGTAGTGATTGCCGTATTAGGCCTTGATGAACGTCTGGCAACGAACTGTTGCCTGCGTCTCAATGACGCGTTTTCCAACGCGACAACGCGTTTGTCGGGCTACACACCGCTGGAGCTGGCAGAGATTTACCATTTTCCGCAACATGACGGCGCGGGGCAGTGCATTGGCATTATTGAGCTGGGGGGCGGATATCGTCTGCCGCAGTTGGAGCACTATTTTAAACGCATGGGCGTTAATCCTCCTCAGGTCATCAATATCTGTGTAGGAGGCGGCAGGAATGCCCTCGCATCGTCAGAGGGCGATAAAGAGGTGAGTCCGATGGATATTGAAGTGCAGATGGATATCGAAATCGCAGGTACGCTGGCACCAGCCGCCAAAATTGTGGTGTATTTTGCCCCGAATACCGATGCCGGGTTTTTAGAAGCGATCAATGCTGCGATTTATGATGAGAAAAATGCGCCGTCGGTGATTTCGATTAGCTGGGGAGCCAGCGAGTCGCAATGGACAGCGCAATCATTACAGGTTTACAACCAGGCCTTTCAGACCGCGGCCGCGCTAGGAATTACGGTATGCGTCGCTTCTGGCGATCGCGGTTCAAAAGATGGTGAGCCCCATGGTTTACACGTCGATTTTCCTGCATCCAGTCCCTATGTTTTAGCCTGTGGCGGCACTCGCTTGCAAAAAGCGATGGAAGAAATCACCTGGCATAACCAGGACGGTAGCGCAACAGGCGGTGGCGTCAGCCAGTACTTTGCGCTGCCCGGCTGGCAGTTAGGGCTGTCTCTGGTAGACAAATACGGTGATCATCACCCCTTGCAACACCGCGGCGTACCTGATGTCAGCGGCAATGCCGATCCTGAAACTGGCTATCTGGTTGAAGTTAACGGACAAGAAGGCGTTGTTGGCGGAACCAGCACAGTCGCGCCGCTGTGGGCGGGATTATTGGCGCGTATGCTGGCGCTGACCCACTCGGCATCGTTGTTTATCCCTCCTTTACTTTATCGTAATCGTAATAGCTGCAAGGATATCGTACAGGGAAATAATGGCGCATTTGTGGCCTCTGTGGGGTGGGACGCCTGTACGGGGCTGGGGTCGCCGGATGGCATGAAGTTGTTGAGCCTGCTGAAGCGCCTTGTGAGGCTCAACGGCGCACGGGAACGCGATGATGGGCACGAACAGTAGCCCGCATTTCTTGCATAGCGGCGCAGGGGACAAATCCTACTCAGGCGAAGAGATTATCGGTGATGTTCATCACAGATTGCCCGATCTCGGTTTGAGTCTACGGTAGATAGCGGATATAACCCGATAAGAAGGACGTGATCGGGCCAAGGCCCGAGCGAAACCTGATACGACGCATGTTATTCAGACATGTTCGTATCAGGTTTTTTTTTGCCTGAATTCAGCCTTATCACGCGCCATGACATTAGTGATGTCTTACTGACATGAACTCGTTAAGGAAAGGAGAAAAACTGTGAAATACCGTCATGTTAAATGTTTCCCAGAGGGATTTTTGTGGGGCGCAGCGACATCGGCTTATCAGGTGGAGGGGGCATGGAATGAGGATGGCAAGGGGCCGTCGGTGATTGATGCCAGAACGTCCTATCCTGAGGGCACCACGGACTTTACCGTCGCCAGCGACCACTACCACCGCTACAAGGAAGATGTGGCGCTGTTTGCCGATATCGGCTTCAAAACCTACCGTTTTTCTATCGCCTGGAGCCGCATCATTCCCGATGGCAGCGGTGAGGTCAATCCAGTGGGCATTGCGTTTTATCACAACCTTATCGATGAGCTGCTGCATTACGGTATTGTGCCGATCGTCACGATGTACCATTTCGATTTGCCGCAGGCGTTACAGGAAAAAGGCGGTTGGTACAATCGGGAAACGGTGGAGGCGTTTGCGCGTTTTGCCAACGTACTGTTTGATGAATACGGCGAAAAAGTGAAGTACTGGCTGACCATCAACGAACAGAACATGATGATTTTGCACGGTTCCGCATTGGGCACGCTAGATCCCACGCTGGAAAACCCGAAACAGAATCTCTATCAGCAGAATCACAACATGCTGGTGGCGCAGGCAAAAGCGATGAATGCGCTGCACGAAAAAGTACCCGGTGCGAAAATTGGTCCGGCACCCAACATTGCGCTGATTTATCCGGCGTCATCCAAGCCTGAAGATGTGATGGCCGCGTTTAACTATAACGCGATCCGCAACTGGCTGTATCTGGATATGGCGGTATACGGGCGTTACAACACTACGGCCTGGCGTTATATGGAAGAGAAAGGTTATACGCCGGAGATTCTGCCCGGCGATATGGATATTCTGGCATCGGCCAAGCCCGATTTTATTGCGTTTAACTATTATACCTCGCAGACAGTCGAAGCCAGCAAGGGAGACGGTTCGGATGAAATCGCCCGTGGAGGCGATCAGCACCTTAAATCGGGTGAAGAGGGCGTGCATCGCGGTGCAACCAATCCCTGGCTACAGAAAAACGCCTTTGGTTGGGAGATCGATCCGATAGGCTTCCGCAATACGCTGCGTGAACTGCACGATCGCTATCATTTACCACTGATCATTACGGAAAATGGGCTGGGTGCGTTTGATACGCTGGATGAAAACGGTGAGGTTCACGATGATTACCGCATCGACTACCTGCAACGCCACATTGAGCAAATTCAGCTTGCGATCACCGACGGTGTGGATGTCTTCGGCTATACGCCGTGGTCGGCGCTGGATCTCATTTCCACCCATCAGGGATGCTCGAAACGCTATGGCTTTATTTACGTTAATCGTGAAGAATTCGACCTGAAAGATTTGCGGCGTATCCGTAAAAAAAGCGCATACTGGTATGCTGGTGTCATTAAAAACAATGGGCTGGATAGCTCAGAAGCGTAAATGATAAAAGAAGGCGCCTCGTGGATATTGCGTTGAGGCGTTAAACGGTAGGGAAGGCCAGTGTACCTTCCCATCAGACAGGGCGGCTGATGCGATGATAATTAAAAAAATATTGAGCAATAACGCCGTTCTGGTGTTGGCTGATGACCGACGGGAAATTGTGGCGATAGGTAAAGGTGTCGGCTTTGGTAAAAAAGTGGGCGACCTCATCGATCAACAGCGTATTGAAAGCCAGTTCGTGAAGAAAAGCGATGGTATGGCGGATGTGCTGTCACAATTGCTGGCGGACATTCCACCGGACTGTCTGGCCGTGACGCAGCAAATTATTACGCTGGCGCAAAAAACGCTGCAGCTTGACGTGCAGGACACGTTGTTTCTGGCGCTTAGTGACCACATCAACTTTGCGATTCAACGCCATAAGAAAGGGCAGACGATCAAGAATCTGATGCTATGGGATATTCGCCAGTTCTATTACAGTGAATTTGCCGTTGGGCTGGAGGCGTTGGCACTGATCCGTGCCAGACTGGACATCGATTTACCAGAGGATGAAGCGGGATTTATTGCACTGCATCTGGCAAATGCGACGAATAACAGCGATATGCAGAGCACGATGCAAAGCGCGAGCATCATTAAAGATATTTTGACCATTCTGAAATACGATCTCCACATCACGTTTGATGAACATTCTCTCAATTATCAGCGTTTGATTACGCATCTGAAGTTCTTCGCTCTGCGCCTGTTAAATCGGGAAACCGTGAACCACGGTGATGATTCCATCTATCAAGGGATTACCGAATTGATGCCGCGAGCCTACGCCTGCGCGATGAAAGTGTATGACTATGTGGAAAAAAATTACGGCTGCCAGTTAACCACCGATGAGATCATGTTTTTGACGATTCATATCAACCGGTTACAACCTTCTTCTTAATCACTCAGGAGATGATGGCGGGTACACCAGTGGCTATAATGGATACGACAGTCACGGGGAAGACCACTGCGAATTAACATTTGTGTTACCTATTCTGCCTTTACGGTATCCATTCGTGATGTAACAAAATAAATTAAAAACGGTTCACTGTTGCTGACAGGCTTTCAGTCATCATGTTCTTTTTCTCGCTATTCGTTAGTGAACCGTATGGGGCGCTATGTCAGCCTCTCCGCCGCACGGAGGTTGTCTGAACGTGCAAGACGCAGCCTCATTTTCGGTATGATATGTTACCATTCTGCTTCCATTCTCTATGCATCGATAGGGATACTTATCCGCCTGTAACGCAAGAAGGCGGTTTTTTTATGCGGCACCCGGTGCAACTTACGGTACAGCGGCATGACAGTCTCAATGTACTCCGGCTTAATAAAGTCCTGTGCGATAACTTTAAGCATAAAACGGCTCTCCCTACATGCTGTCCTGTTGATTAAACGGTTCTGACTAGCCGCGCTGCTGTTTTTCGCTCTGCTCTGCGCCGTTTCCCTGCCGGTAAGCCAGCGACACCATCAGCGATTGCACCAGACACAGCGTGGCGGACTGTGAACGGAAGGCATCAACCTGCGCTTCCTTTACCACAAAACAGACGTCGCTGAGCGTTGCCAGCGGGCTGATCTGGCTGTCGGTAATGACAATTTGCCGCGCGCCAGCTTTCGCGGCCATCTCACTGACCATCACGGTTTCCTGTGAATAGGGCGAGAAGCTGATGGAAACGACCACATCGCGTGCGCTGACCCGGCTGAGTTGTTCACGAAACATGCCTCCCAACCCGTTGACCAGGATCGGGCTGCTTTCCAGATGGCTAAGCGCGTAGGTGAGGTAAGTAGCGACGCTGAACGAACGCCGTAGCCCTACGATATAGATGGTTTCCGCTTGTGCCAGCAGATCGACGGCTTTTTGCAGATCCTCATGCGGGGTACGTGCCGCTAACTGCTGCATCGCCTGTGCGTTTGAACGGGCAAACTCATGCAAAATATCCAACGGCGTTTCTGGCACGGCGTCAGCCTCCATCGCCCGAAATAACCGCGCTCGGTCGGTATAGCTGGCCGTCTCTTCCACCAGATTCATACGGAACAACTGTTTCATTTCGTTGAAACCACTGAAATCAAAGGCGTTGGCGAAACGAATCAGCGTTGAGGGGGGGACGTCAGCGCGTTCGGCGATCACGGCGACGGTATCAAAAGCGATACTGTTAGTATTATCCAGCACATAGTGCGCCACCTGCTGTAACCGCTTGCTGAGCGAATCATAGCGCTCGCGGATCTGTTCCTGTAATTCTCTCAGGCTGGTTGCCATGGACATATCGGGTTATCTCCCAAAGACGTATAAGAATCTATCCCATTAGGGCGATTTCATGACTGGCGCCTGAAACGGAACAGAAAATTCATTTCTGGATACGGCTGTTTTATCTGTATGACATTTTCGACGGCACGCCTGTTATCGATACGGCGATTTTCAGAGGCTGCTCGCCTAATACTGGTGACTTAAGCCCGTTATTAGGGGAAACACAGGGGGAGGTTCCCGTAGGGAGGCCCCACCCCTGTGGTCGCCCCGTGTATCTCGATCGATATTAGGCTGCTTACCTGTCTTTATGGACAGCGGTCTTCAAGTTTACATAAAAATTCGCAGCGGATCACAATAATCAATATTTATTTTATTTTTACGTTAAATGGAATATTCGTTTCATATACTGTAATCCGATATCAGCCGTTTGTCTCCTCAAAACCCACAAAGGTGTAAACATGGAAACCGTATCTAACTTCATTCAAGGGGCGATTACCCCCAGCAACAGCCAACGCTACGCTGCGGTGTATAACCCAGCAACGGGCGAGCAGATTCGCCAGGTTGTGATGTCTGATAAGGCGGAAGTTGAGCAGGCTATTGCCAGCGCGGCCGCGGCATTCCCTGCATGGTCAAAACACTCTCCGCTGCGTCGCGCGCGCGTGCTGTTTCGCTTCAAAGCGCTGTTGGAAGAACGAATGGATACGCTGGCCCGGCTGATTTCACAGGAGCACGGCAAGGTCTATTCCGATGCCGTGGGGGAAGTGACGCGCGGTCTTGAAGTCGTTGAATTTGCCTGTGGTATTCCGCATCTGCAAAAAGGTGAGCACTCGGCGAATGTTGGTACCGGTGTGGATAGTCATTCGCTCATGCAGCCGCTTGGCGTGTGCGTCGGGATTACGCCGTTCAACTTCCCGGCGATGGTGCCCATGTGGATGTTCCCGATTGCGCTGGCGACTGGCAATACTTTTGTGCTTAAGCCGTCGGAAAAAGATCCGTCGCTCTCGCTGCTATTAGCGCAACTGCTGAAAGACGCGGGCTTGCCGGACGGCGTGTTTAACGTCGTTCAGGGTGACAAAGAAGCGGTGGACGTCCTGCTGACCGATCCGCGCGTGCAGGCGGTGAGCTTTGTGGGATCGACACCGGTGGCGGAATACATCTATCAGACGGCATCGGCGCACGGCAAGCGCTGTCAGGCGTTGGGCGGGGCGAAAAACCACTGCATTCTGATGCCGGATGCCGACATGGACATGGCCGCCAGCGCGATCATGGGCGCGGCGTTTGGCGCAGCGGGCGAGCGCTGTATGGCGCTGTCGGTGGTGGTGGCCGTTGGCGATGACACGGCGGAAGCACTGAATCAACGCCTGAATGCGCAGATCAACGCGATGCGCGTTGGCCCAGGTCTGGTGGACGGGCAGGAAAATGAGATGGGGCCGGTGATCAGCGCAGCGCACCGGGCGAAGATTGCCGACTATATTCAAAGTGGCGTCGATCAGGGCGCGACGCTGCGTATCGATGGTCGCACGCTGTCTATTCAAGGCCATCAGCAAGGCTACTTTATTGGGCCGACGCTGTTCGATAATGTCACACCGGAGATGAAGATCTATCAGGAAGAGATTTTTGGCCCGGTGCTGTCCGTGGTACGCGTGCCGGATTACCAGACGGCGGTAACGCTGATCAACAACCATGAATATGGTAACGGCACCGCTATTTTTACCCGCGATGGTGAAACGGCGCGTCAGTTCTGCGAAGAGGTGCTGGCCGGTATGGTCGGTGTGAACGTACCGATTCCGGTGCCGATGGCGTTCCACAGCTTCGGCGGCTGGAAGCGCTCCATTTTTGGGCCGCTGAATGTTCACGGCAATGATGGTGTGCGCTTCTACACCCGCATGAAAACCGTCACCAGCCGCTGGCCCGCCAGCGTCCGTCTGGAACACCACACCAGCAGCTTCGTCATGCCCACACTGGAGTGAGGATGTGTCATGAAAGAACTAAACCTCCGGCTAGCTTATTACGATAAATAATTGTGCAGATTTTTATTGTATTTCCTTTCACGTAAAAAATTGCGCTGAGGTGGCGTGACCGCCGGGTGAGCGACAAGGATGTCGCGAAAGCCAGTGCCGTGGAGGATAAAACGTCAGAGACGTTTTTGAACAGCACTTGTGCTGGCTCGAAGGGCGAGACCCGTTTATGGGGCGAGTAATCACGTCACTGGTGGTTCGGATGACGGTGACACATACCGAAGGGGCCGCGTAGCGGCATAATTTATCGCCATAAGCCTGGGTTCTCAGGGCGGCGGCGATTGAGCGCCCTGAGTCGGGCACGTGCTACAACGTAGCATAAGAATGGCTAAATTTTCGCGCACGAAATGCTCGCTGAATATGCATAGTTTATTATAGAAATCAGATCCTTATTTAAGGAGTAGATCAATGGATACGTGTCACATCACCATGGCGCAGGCGCTGGTCAGGTTTCTCAACCAGCAATACATTAGCGTAGACGGTGAAGAATCCCCCTTTGTGCAGGGCGTCATGACCATTTTCGGTCATGGTAATGTGTTGGGTATCGGCCAGGCACTGGAGCAGGAGGCAAACCGTCTCACTGTGCATCAGGGGTGCAACGAGCAGGGAATGGCGCACATCGCCGTCGGGTTTGCTAAACAGCACAAGCGGCGGAAAATCTATGCGGTGACCTCGTCGGTGGGGCCGGGAGCGGCAAATATGGTGACTGCCGCAGCAACCGCCACCGCCAACCGCATTCCGGTACTGCTGTTGCCCGGCGATCTCTTCGCCTGCCGCCAGCCGGATCCCGTGTTACAGCAGGTCGAGCAGTATCACGATCTGTCGATCAGTACCAATGACTGCTTTAAACCGGTGTCCCGCTATTGGGATCGCATTAATCGTCCTGAACAACTGATGAGCGCGCTGGTTAACGCCATGCGTGTGCTGACCGATCCGGCCGATACCGGTGCGGTGACGCTGTGTTTACCGCAGGATGTGCAGGCAGAGGTCTGGGATTATCCGGCATCGTTTTTCCGCAAGCGTGTCCATCACCTCGAACGCCGTCCGCCGGATGCGGCTCGGTTGGATGAGGCGGCGGCGCTGATTGCGAGCAAGCGTCGCCCGATGCTGATTTGCGGCGGCGGTGTTCGTTATTCTGGCGCGCATGATGCGCTGGCGCAGTTTGCCGAGCAGTTTGCTATTCCGTTTGGCGAAACGCAGGCGGGCAAGGGCGCGATTGTATCCTCACATCCGTTGAACTGCGGCGGCATCGGCGTGACGGGCGGGCTGGCGGCGAATCGGCTGGCGCACGAGGCGGATTTGGTCATCGGTGTCGGGACGCGTTTAACCGATTTTACCACCGGTTCCAAGTCGCTGTTTCAGAACCCGAACGTCGAATTTTTACTGCTTAACGTGGCCGAATTTGATGCGCTAAAACTGGATGCGCTGCCCTTGATCGCCGATGCGCGCGTCGGGCTGGAAGCACTGTCCGACCGGCTGGCGACGGCGTCGTATCGTAGCGACTGGCAGCAGACCGTTGAACAGGCTCGCGCGGAATGGGAACGCGAGCTACAGCGGTTGTTTACCGTGCAGGATAAGGGCGAACTGGTGCCGGAAGTGGTGGATGGTCTGGAAGACAAGCTGGATGAATATCGCCAGACGCTGAATACCCATCTGACGCAAACGCGTGTGCTGGGGATCCTGAATGATGAGCTGGAGGATAACGCCGTTGTGGTTGGCGCGGCGGGCTCGTTGCCGGGCGATCTACAGCGGCTCTGGCAGGTGAAAACGCCGGACAGCTACCATCTGGAATATGGCTACTCCTGCATGGGGTACGAGATTGCGGCGGCGATTGGCGCACGCCTTGCTGCACCGCAACAGCCCGTCTACGCGATGGTCGGCGACGGTTCCTATCTGATGCTCCACACCGAACTGCAAACAGCGGTACAGGAAGGCATCAAAATCACCGTGCTGCTGTTCGACAACGCGGGCTTCGGCTGTATCAACAACCTGCAAATGAGTCAGGGAATGGGCAGCTTCTGTACGGAAAACCGCTACCGCGATGCGGAATCGGGACAACTGCGCGGCGCGCTCATTCCGGTCGATTTTGCCAAGAACGCGGAAAGCTACGGCTGCAAAGCGTGGCGGGTGCATGATGAAACTTCGCTTAAGCAGGCACTGGCGGAATCACGCCAGCATGTGGGGCCCGTGCTGCTCGACATCAAGGTGCTGCCGAAGACCATGACCCACGGCTATGAATCCTGGTGGCGCACCGGCACGGCACAGGTTGCGGATAATCCAGAGATTGAGGCTGCTGCCAATAGCGTGAAAGCGGCGCTCTCCCGCGCCCGTCAGTATTAAATGATCTCCTTTTCACACTGTCTTTTCTCTACAAATAACGCAGGAGTGCAAGTGAGGTTGGGCGTAATCCGGCGTAAGAAATTATGCTGAGGAGATAGCAGGCTTAGGATGAGCCGCATGGACGCGGCTCAAGCTTGCGCTACGCCGGGAGCGTGTCGCAAGCGGTCCGTTAAGCCTGATACCGACGAAGGCATCGCGTAGCGACATAATTTAGCCGGAAGCCAGGGTTCGCAGGGCGGCGGCGACTGAGCGCCCTGCGTCGGGCGCGTGCTACGAGGTAGCATGGGATGGCGGTATTGTGGCGCACGAAACGGTCTCTGAATCTGCATAAAAATTTGACGAAGGGATCGCATATGCAAATGGTGTTTGCGATTTCGTTCTGTCGGGTACTTCGCTTCTGCTGTAAATAAGAAATTTAATTGAAACATCCATTTCATTTTCAAACCGCAGTTTCATTTTTCCTCCCGCCGTGCGCCAGCACCTAACCGATCCCCCTGATACGCATGTATATCCCCACAAACGTTCTCACGCGATGTGTGATTGGGGTTGCAGAAAACCGCGAAGATGTCATGAAAATGTTAACTTGCGCGCAAAAACATAATTTTCAATTTATACAAAACTGAAATAAATGTTTTATTTTATCTATCAGGATTTGCGGTAAAGAGCGGGTGATGGGGCTGGGAAGAATGCGACTAGCCGCTATCCGTCACTTTTTCAGTCTGGCATTACACGCCACTCAGGCAGCAAGGGAGCATCTATGTTTAACATCGCTTTACTGGGCGCGGGCCGCATCGGTCAGGTCCATGCAGTGAACATCGCGGCACACAAAGAGACCAATCTGTATGCGGTCGTGGATCCCAACCCAACCAATGCCGCAGCGCTGGCCGAACGTTACCATACCAACGTACAAACCGTGGATGAAGTCATGAACGATCCGGCAGTGCATGCCGTCCTGATTGCCTCCGCGACCGACACGCACGCCGACTTGATTGAGCTGGCTGCGAAGCATGGCAAAGCCATTTTCTGTGAAAAACCGGTGCATCTGGATATTGCCCGTGTTCGCGACTGCCTGACCGTCGTCAAACAGCAGAACGTGCCGTTGTTTGTGGGCTTCAACCGCCGCTATGACCCGCAATTCCGCCGCGTCAAAACGCTGGCGGGCGAAGGCCGTATCGGCAAGCCGGAATCTCTCCTGATCATCTCCCGCGATCCGTCGCCGCCGCCTGCTGAGTATGTCCGCGTTTCCGGCGGTATGTTCCGCGATATGACGATCCATGATTTCGATATGGCACGTTTCATTATGGGCGAAGAGCCAGTGTCAGTCTTTGCACAAGGCAGTAATCTGGTCGATCCGGCGATTGGTGAAGCGGGCGACATCGATACCGCGTTTATCGTGCTGAAGTTCGCCTCTGGCGCGATGGCGACCATCGTCAACAGCCGTCGTTCGGGCTACGGCTACGATCAGCGCCTCGAATTACATGGCGCGAAAGGCGTGCTCAGCGCGGGCAATATCCGCGAAAACGTGGTCGAGCAGTGGACCGATGACGGCTGTCTGGCGGCGAAACCCGAATATTTCTTCCTGCAACGCTATCACGCCGCCTACGCGGCTGAATGGCAGCATTTTGTCGATGTGCTGAATGGCCGCACGCAGCCGGAATGCTCCGGGCTTGACGGTGAGCGTGCGCTGAATCTGGCGGATAAAGCCTTTGAATCACTGGATCAAGGCAAGGAGGTCGCCGTGTAACCCTATCGGCACATCGCGTTTTACCTGCTTTCAACCCTACACCCATACTCATAACAGAAGCAGAGAAAAGACATATGAAAAAGATCATCAGCGTTTCCGCAATCGCCATCGCACTGGGTCTGTCTGGTCTTGCTCAGGCCCAAAATGAACAAATCGTTTTCAGTACGCCGAATCTCGCCATGCCGTTTGAAGTCCATATGCAGCGCACCGCCATCAAAGCCGCCAAAGAACTGGGGGTGAACTTGCAAGTGCTGGATGGACAAGGTAGCTCACCGAAGCAGACCGCCGATTTGGAAAATGCCATTACTCGCGGCGCGCAGGGCTTCGTGGTGTCACCGAATGACGTTAATGCAGTTTCCAGTGCCGTGACAGAAATTCAAGATGCCAAACTGCCAGTGGTGACGCTGGATCGTTCGGTGAAAACAGAAAAAGCGGTGCCGCACTTTGGGGCCAACAACTACAAAGGTGGTCAGGCGATTGCTGACTATGTCAAAACCCAATTTCCGAATGGGGCAGAGATCATTCTGTTGACTGGCCAGCCGGGCTCTTCTTCTAACATCGAACGGACACAGGGAATTCGCGACAGCCTGAAAGCGGGCGGCAGCAAGTACCACATTGTGGCTGATCAGACGGGGAACTGGATGCGTTCCGAAGGGATGCGCATCGTAGAAAGCGTCCTGCCGTCGCTGCCTAAGCGCCCACAGGTCATCCTGTCCGCGAATGACGATATGGCGCTGGGCGCGATTGAAGCCTTGCAGGGGCAGGGTCTGAAACCCGGTGAAGTGATGGTAACCGGCTTTGACGCCGTGCCGGAAGCGCTGGCGCGTGTACGCGACGGCTGGCTGGCCGTTACCGCCGATCAGCGCCCAGGCTACGCCGTGACCACCGCGTTGACGCAGTTGACCAATAACATCCGCAGTCAGGGGCCGATCACCGGGGCAGACTACCAACCGACCATGATTACCAAAGAGAACCTGAACGATGCCGAACGCATTGGCGAAGCAGGTAAATAAAGCCTTTTCTATGTAAACGGTATTCAGCAGGCCGCGTTTGCGCGGCCTTGCGGGAGGAAGGTAAACATGACGGAACCCCTACTGAACATTACCAGTTTGACAAAGAACTTCTCCGGTGTTTGGGCGCTGAGCAACGCACAGCTGACCGTACAGCCGGGAGAGATTCATGCGCTGTTGGGAGAAAACGGCGCGGGTAAATCGACGCTGTTGAAAGCGCTGGCAGGGGCGCAGCCGCAGACCAGCGGCGACATCTGGTTTGGCGGCGAGACGTTGATGCCGCTCGAATCGCCCGTTGAGCGCCAAAAGCGAGGGATTATCACCATTTATCAGGAGTTTAATCTGCTGCCAAATATGAGCGTGGCGGAGAACATGTTCCTGGGACGCGAGCCGCAGCGTAGCAGCGTATTCGTGGACGCGATGGCGGTGAATCGCGAGGCGAAAGCGGTACTGGATTATCTGAAATTAAACATTGCGCCGATGACGCAGGTCGCGCGTTTGAGCGTGGCGCAGCAGCAGATGGTGGAAATCGCCAGAGCGCTGACGTTGAACGCCAAGCTGATTGTGATGGATGAACCGTCGGCGGCGCTGAGCGACAGTGAAGTTGACAGCCTGCACCGCGTGGTGCGCGAGCTGAAAGGGCGCGGTGTGAGCGTGGTGTATGTCACGCATCGGCTGCATGAAGTTTTCCAACTGTGCGATCGGTTTACCGTATTTCAGGACGGTCGTTACACCGGTTCTGGCGACGTCGCCAGCACCAATGTGCAGGAGATTATTCGTCTGATGGTGGGCCGTGACGTGGTGTTTAACCGCCGTCCGCCTTCAGAAACGCATCATCAGGATAAGCCGGTACGTCTGGCGGTGAAGGGCTTAAGCCGGGAAAAACCGCCGTTAGATGCGCACGGCATCGCGCTAAAGAACATCAGTTTTCAGGTGCATGCGGGCGAAGTGCTCGGCATTGCCGGGCTAGTGGGCGCAGGGCGGACGGAAATCGCGCGCTGCCTGTTTGGCGCCGACGCGTTCTCTACCGGTGAATTTGTACTGGATGACGCCCCTTATCATCCATCTACGCCGCGGCATGCGTTGTCGCAAGGTATTGCGCTGGTACCGGAAGACCGTAAGAAAGAGGGCGCGGTGCTGGGGCTATCGATCAGAGAAAACATCTCACTCTCCAACCTTTCGTCGCTCATGCGCTGGCGCTGGTTTGTGAACACCGGCAAGGAAGACGATTTGATTGAAACCTACCGTCAGGCGCTGCACATCAAGATGGTGAACAGCGAGCAGGAGGTGCGCAAGCTGTCGGGCGGCAACCAGCAAAAGGTGATTCTTGCTCGCTGTATGGCGCTGAATCCCAAAGTATTGATTGTGGATGAGCCCACGCGTGGCATTGATGTTGGCACCAAGTCCGAAGTGCATCAGGTGCTGTTCGATATGGCGAAGCGAGGCGTCGCCGTGATTGTGATTTCGTCCGATCTGCCGGAAATCATGGCAATTTCAGACCGCATTATCACGCTCAGCGAAGGGCGGATTAGCGGGGAAATTCATGGCGATGACGCCACAGAAGAAACACTGATGACGATGATGGCCATTTGCCATGACGCATTACACGCAGCATAACGGAGGTGACGCATGTCCCAGCAGCCGCTTTCTAAGCCTATTACGCCGTCCACGACACGTGGACGTTTTGACCCGATTGCCTTTTTTGAACGCTTTGGCGTATTTATTTTCATGATTTTGCTGCTGATTTTCTTTCAGTCGCAGAACAGCAACTTTCTATCTGAACGCAACATCACCAACATTCTGACCGAAGTCTCCATCTACGGCATCATGGCGGTAGGGATGACATTCGTCATTCTGACTGCCGGGATCGACTTGTCCGTCGGCTCCATTCTGGCGGTGTGTGCCATCACCGCCGCGTCGGTAGTTAAAGGTGACAACTTCACCACCGTCGATCCCGATGCCTGGTACGGCCTGAGCTGGCTGGTTGCGTTAGGCGTCTGTCTGGCAATGGGCACTTTGATTGGCTTCCTGCATGGTTTGGGCGTGACCAAACTGCGCCTGCCGCCGTTCATCGTCACGCTGGGTGGGATGACCATCTGGCGCGGGTTAACGCTGGTGATGAACGACGGTGCGCCGATTGCCGGCTTTGACCCCGGCTATCGCTGGTGGGGACGGGGCGAGATTCTCGGTATTTCGGTGCCGATCTGGATCTTCGCGCTGGTCGCCTTGCTGGGGTATCTGGCACTGCATAAAACCCGCTGGGGCCGATTCGTGTACGCCATTGGCGGCAACACCGAAGCGGCACGTCTGGCCGGCGTCAATGTGCAGCGGGTACTGGTTAGCGTCTACGTCGTGATTGGCTGTCTGGCCGGGCTGGCAGGCTTTATCCTCAGCGCCCGTCTTGGCAGTGCGGAAGCGGTCGCAGGGCTCTCCTTCGAGCTGCGCGTTATCGCCTCGGTGGTCATCGGTGGTACCTCGCTGATGGGGGGCTATGGCCGGATCAGCGGCACCATTATTGGCTCGATCATCATGGGGATACTGATTAACGGACTGGTGCTCATGAACGTATCGGCTTACTACCAGCAGATCATCACCGGGTTAATTATTGTGCTGGCCGTGGCGTTCGACACGTATGCCAAGAGCCGTCGCGGCGCTATCTGAGCCGCACCCGTACCGGTTCTTTTTTCGTACTGAGGTGGATATGAAGGATGTACGTATTGGGTTAATCGGCACCGGCTATATCGGTCGTGCACATGCTATCGCCTATGCGCAGGCGCCGACAGTTTTCCCGCTGAAAGGTAACCTGGTGAAGGCGATGCTGGCGGAAGTGTCACCGGAACTGGCAGCCAAACGGGCGCAGGCGTTCGGTTTCCTGCGCTCAACGGGAGACTGGTGTGAGTTGGTGGCCGATCCAGAGATAGACGTGGTGGATATCTGTGCGCCGAACTTTCTGCATAAGACGATGGCGATGGCCGCCATCCAGCACGGCAAGCATGTTTATTCGGAAAAACCGCTGGCGCTGAACGCGCGTGATGCCAGAGAAATGGTCGATGCCGCGCAGCGAGCGGGCGTGAAAACGCTGATGGGCTTCAACTACATGAAGAACCCGACCTCACAGTTGGCCAAAGAGATTATCGCCAGCGGCGAGATTGGCGAGGTGGTGCATTTTTACGGTACGCACAACGAGGACTATCTGGCCGATCCAAACAAACCCGCCGATTGGCACTGTTTCAAAGAAACCGCCGGACTAGGGGCGCTGGGGGATCTGGCGGCACACATCGTCAACATGGCGCAGTATCTGGTGGGCGATATCGCCAGCGTCTGCGGCGATCTGCAAACGGTGATTGCGCAACGTCCAGCAGCCGCGGGCAGCCGCGCGCGTGTACAGGTCGAAAATGAAGATCAGGCGCATGCGATGGTGCGTTTCGCCAGTGGCGCTCGCGGCGTGATTGAAACATCACGCATTGCCTGCGGCCGCAAAATGGGGCTGACCTATGTGGTGACCGGAACGAAAGGCACGCTGAGTTTCACGCAGGAACGTATGGCAGAGCTGAAGCTCTATCGGCACGACGAACCGGAGAACCGTCAGGGATTCAAAACGCTGCTGACCGGGCCACAGCATCCTGATTACGCGGCCTTCTGCGCCAGCGCCGGACACGGTATTGGATTTAACGATCAGAAAACGGTTGAGGTGCGCGATCTGATCGACGGTATTGCGGCTGACGTCCCCATGTGGCCGGACTTCGAAGAGGGCTGGAAAGTCTCGCGAGTGCTGGATGCGATTGTGCTGTCACATGAAACGGCGCGTTGGGTGAATGCGGATGAGGTGGGCTAATACGCCAGCTGACGTGACTTCTTCTTTATTACAGGATTGGCTGCTATGAGTAAGGAAAAGACGTTTGATGTGATTTGTATGGGGCGCGTTGCTGTCGATCTGTATGGGCAGCAAATCGGCGCGCGTCTGGAAGATATGGGTAGCTTTGCCAAGTATCTGGGCGGGTCGTCCGGCAATGTGGCTTACGGCACGGCGCGACAAGGGTTGCGTTCTTCTATGCTGGCACGAGTGGGCGACGAGCATATGGGACGCTTCCTGCGTGAAGAGCTGAATCAGGTCGGCTGCGATACCAGCCATTTGATTACCGATAAGGAACGTCTGACGGCGTTGGTGCTGTTGGGCATCAAAGATCGCGATACCTTTCCGTTGATTTTCTACCGCGACAACTGCGCCGATATGGCGATTTCGCCGGAGGATTTCACCGAAGATTACATCGCGTCGTCCCGCTGTCTGGCGATTACCGGCACGCATCTCTCTCACCCTAACACGCGTGAAGCGGTGCTGACGGCGCTGCAATACGCGCGGCGCAACGGCGTGAAAACGGTACTGGATGTTGACTACCGTCCGGTGTTGTGGGGACTGACATCATTGGGCGATGGCGAAACCCGCTTTGTCGAAGCGCAGGCGGTCACCGAGCAGTTGCAGCAGGTGCTGTCGCTGTTCGACGTGATTGTCGGCACCGAGGAAGAGTTCCACATTGCGGGCGGCAGCACGGATACCTTACAGGCACTACGTACGGTGCGGCAGTACACGCAGGCGGAGCTAGTGTGCAAACGTGGGGCGCTGGGCTGCTCGGTGTTTAGCAATACTATCCCCGATCATCTGGATAAAGGCATCACGATCAAAGGCGTACGCGTGGATGTGCTGAACGTATTGGGCGCGGGCGATGCGTTTATGTCCGGCCTGCTGCGGGGCTACCTCAACGGCGAAGGCTGGGAGAAAGCCTGTGCGTATGCCAATGCTTGCGGCGCGCTGGTGGTGTCGCGCCACGGCTGTGCGCCAGCCATGCCAAGCAAGATCGAACTGGATAACTATTTAGCGCGGGCGGCGAGCGTGCCTCGTCCCGATTTGGACGAAGAGCTTACCCATCTGCATCGCGTCACGACGCGTCGTAAGCAGTGGCACGAGCTGTGCGTGATTGCATTCGATCATCGCAGCCAACTGGAAGACATGGCGCTGAATTGCGGCACAGAAATCAGCCGTATTCCGGCGCTGAAGAAACTGATTCTGCGTGCCAGCTATGCTGCGGCGCAGCAGGCGGGGCTGGAGGGCAAAGCCGGTCTGCTGTGTGACGGCACGTTCGGGCAGGATGCGCTGAACGACATCACTGGAAAAGGCTGGTGGATTGGCCGACCGATTGAACTGCCGGGATCGCGCCCGTTAATGATGGAGCGCGGCAATATTGGTTCACAATTGGTGAGCTGGCCGCTAGAGCACGTGGTGAAATGTCTGGTGTTCTTCCACCCGGAAGACGCTCACGCGCTGCGGCGCGAGCAGGAAATGAAGGTGATAGAGGTCTATCAGGCCTGTCGCCAGTCCGGCCATGAACTGCTGCTCGAAGTCATTCTGCCTGCGGGCATGCCGCACAGCGATGCGCTTTATCTGCGCGCGATTCAACGCTTCTACAACCTCGGTGTGCGGCCAGACTGGTGGAAACTCCCGCCGCTGTCTGCCGCAGGCTGGGAACAGCTCACGCCATTGCTGGCACAGCGCGATCCCTATTGTCGGGGCGTGGTCATTCTCGGGCTGGATGCGCCGCTGGAAACGTTGCAACAGGGCTTCAGCGCTGCTGTGAATTTCCCGATCGTGAAAGGCTTTGCCGTCGGTCGCACCTTGTTTGCCCAGCCTGCACAGAAGTGGCTGCGTAACGAGATCGATGACGCCGAATTGATTGAGCAAGTTAAACATAACTATCTGCAACTGATCGCCGTGTGGCGGCAGCGCGGTTGACCCGTTTCTATCTGTTTGAGGAACATAACATGACCGTTCAACTTGGTATTAATCCACTCACCTGGACCAATGACGATCTGCCTTCTCTGGGGGCGGAAACGCCGCTGGAAACCTGCCTGAGCGAAGGGCGGCAGGCAGGCTTCGCTGGTTTTGAATTAGGCAACAAATTCCCGCGTCAGGCCAGCGTGCTGGGGCCGATCCTGCAAGCGCACGATTTGCGTTTAGTCTCCGGCTGGTATTCCGGCGAACTGCTCACCCGTTCAGTGGAAGAAGAGATTGAAGCGGTACAGGGGCATCTGGCATTGCTGCGCGACCTCGGCGCGACGGTGCTGGTGTTTGCCGAAGTCACGGGGGCGATTCACGGTGAGCAGCAGAAACCGGTCCATTTGCGTCCGCGTTTCCCAGAGGAGCGCTGGTCGGAATACGGAAAAAAATTGACCGAATTTGCGCGTTATACGCAAAGTCAGGGCGTACAGATTGCCTACCATCACCATATGGGGACGGTGATTGAAAGCGCGCAGGACGTGGACAATCTCATGGAGCATACCGGGCCAGAGGTTGGCCTGTTGCTGGATACCGGCCATCTGACGTTTGCGGGTGCCGATCCGGTGGCGGTGGCGACGCGGTGGATTCACCGTATCAATCATGTTCACTGCAAAGATATTCGTCCTGATGTGCTGAAAGACGTGAAGAACCGTAAGACCAGCTTTTTGGACGCGGTGCTGAGCGGCGTCTTTACCGTACCGGGCGATGGTTGCGTCGATTATCCGGCGGTATTTAGCCTCCTGAAGGATAATAGTTACAGCGGGTGGCTGGTCGTCGAAGCGGAACAGGATCCCGTCGTTGCGCACCCGCTGACGTATGCGACGCTGGGCTACAATAACTTGCAGCGTTTCGCCCAGCAGGCGGAATTGATCTGATTCGTGGAGATATCCCCCGCATCTTCAAGCTGCCAGCCGACCAACGCGTTGGCAGCTTGACGCGGGGGGGAGATAAGGAGGCCAAAAGATGTCCCGACTTTTATCACGCCATCGTACTCCTGACGAGCACGGACGGACACAGCACATCACGCCGGAAACGGCGGGCTGGCGATACGTGGGGTTTGATGTGTATCAACTGGCACCGGAGCAGGTGCTATCACTGCCCGCCAGTGATAACGAACGCTGTCTGGTACTGGTGAGCGGCAAAGCGACGGTGGTTACGCCGGGTGAGCGCTTCGAGCAGATTGGCGACAGAATGAGCCCGTTTGAGCGCAGAAAACCGTATGCGGTTTATGTCACGGCGGGCGAGGCGGTGACGGTAACGGCGCACACGACGCTGGAACTGGCGGTGTGCGCCGCACCGGGGGGCGGCACGTACCCGACCCGGCTTATCGCCCCACAGGATATTGATGCTGAACAGCGTGGTGCCGGCAATAATCAGCGCTATGTGCATAATATTTTGTCGGAGAACAACGCGGCAGACAGCCTGCTGGTGGTCGAGGTGTACACCGATGAAGGCTGCACCAGTTCCTACCCCAGCCACAAGCACGATGTCGATAATCCGCCGCAGGAAACTTATCTGGAAGAAACTTACTACCATCGTCTGAACCCAGCGCAAGGGTTCTGTCTGCAACGCGTCTATACCGATGACCGTTCATTAGATGAATGCATGGCGGTATACGACAAGGACGTAGTGCAGGTGCCGCGTGGCTACCACCCCGTCGCCACTATCGCAGGCTATGACAGCTATTATCTGAATGTGATGGCAGGCCCTACGCGCCAGTGGCGTTTCACCTGGGAAGTGGATCACCAATGGATCAACAGCCCCGACTATGCGGATAAGCACAGGCAGAGCAAAGTGTAGCAATACGGACAAATAATCTTAAGAATGGGCAGTGGATTATAGGTAACCTGTAGACTGCTGCCCTATTATTTGGGGAGATGGATTATCGGAAAAACAGTTGGCTACTCGATATTTCTAATCAGCTTCATCAGGTCGGTAAAAAAACCATATATCAGTCATTACAACCGTTCATTCGCTTCTTCCTGCGTCCCGTTCCCGCATTGGCTGAAACAATCACAGAAACAGCCTCGTGTCGCACCACATAATGTTACCCGGAGGTTCAGGGCCTGCATTTTGATGGAAATCTGTTATGCACTAATGACGTATTCAGACCATATCCTCGTTATTAACCTCCTGGCGCAGCGTTCCGCGTCTCACGAGGCGTGCATCAAACAGTTGGCTCCCCGGTTTGTTTGCGCAGGGGGAGAGCAGCCGTTCACATGCGGCTTCGGCCATCTCGGCCAGCGGCTGCGAGAAGGTAGTGAGCTGATAGCCCAGCCAACTGGCCTGTTCAATATCATCAAAGCCGATGACGCTGATATCTTCCGGAATATTCAGACCAAACTCGTAGCGAGCGGCATCCATAAAGCCGCAGGCGATAAGATCGGTGACGCAGAATATGCCGTCGGGACGCGTCTCCTGGTTTAACAGTTCGCGCGCGGCGAGTACCCCCGTCTGGTAGCTAGTGTTGCCGGGGCGGATTAACGTAACTTTAGTTCCGGCTTCTTCGGCGGCCTCAAGAAAGCGGGTTTCGCGGACCACCATACTCGGCGAACGGGCTGCGGAGGAGACAATCGCCAGATGCTGACATCCTGCCGTAATCAGATGATTAAAGGCTTCCTTCATCGTTGAACTGTAATCGAGATCGATATTATCCGCGTGGGGAAACTGGCCCAGGCGGTTGATCAGAATGACCTGCTGTCCGCTTTGCAGGCAGCGTTCAATCAGCGAGACGGGCGGCTTGCCCGACAGCACGATAGTGGCGGTAGAGCGATAGTTTAGCGTTTTCTGCAATGCCTCTTTTGCGGTTGCTTCACCGTCATCGGTGTTGATCACCATCACCGCGCGCCCGGCTTTGTGCAGGCGCAGGGTCAGATGTTCGAGCAGGCGCGATTGATAAGGGGAGGAAAGGTTGCCGCCGAGAATACAAACCGGGCGGCTGGCCTCCTTGGAGAGGCCGCGCGCCAGGTGATTGACGTGATAGTTCAGTGCCTCTGCGGCTGCGAGCACCTTGCTCCGGGTTTCGTCGGACACGCTTCTGCCGGGCGTAAACGTGCGCGACACCGCTGACCGGGACACGCCCGCCAGACGCGCCACCTCGCTGGCGCTGGCGAAACCAGTATTCTTGCTCTGGCGGTTATTGCTCATGGTATTGTTCCGCTGTAGCAATGGCGTGTTCGCGCATAATGGCATGCTCGGCCAGGCGGGTCAGCGACGGCTTCGGCGTTTCAAACCATTCTTCCGGATGGAGCTGACGTTTGTCGCGGATCAGGGCGATAGCGTCGTCGAGAGTCGGGAAACGTTCGGGGCATTCCAGGTGCATAAATAGCGCCACCAGCGCTACCGAGCGGCTGCGCCCGCCGCGACAGTTGACGAGAATATTGCCCCGTTTACGGTTGCGGTAAGAGGCCTTGTCCGGAATCTGTTGCAATAGCGCCGAACGCATCAGCTGATACCCCGCGTGGAGCATCTCCGGCGCGTTGCCGTCGCCGTCGACAAGCCCCAGCTTATAGTAGCGAACCGGGCCTGAACCGTGGGAGAGCTGGTGTGCCGCCCTACCAGACTCGGGCATCGTGACCCAGTCGATATCGAGGTTTACCGCACAGTTAATGACGATGCCGATATTATGCTTCGCCAACTGTGCCGTGTCGCTCACGCCTTTGGAGTCGCCAATATAGATATTCATTCCCCAGCCGGGAAAATCTTCCGCGATCAGGCTGATTGGCGGGCGAGGATAGCGCGCCGTTGGCGGCTTTTCGGCAGCCGAAGGCAGCGCTGCGCTGGCGAGCGGAATGCCCGTCGCGCGAGCCAGTTTATCGGCAATACCCGGCGCGGCGGCCAGCACGGGAATACCACGGAAAATGGCTTCTGCGTTGTCGGGAAGGATGCCGGTCTGGCCGCCCGCTTCATGTACCAGCAGCAGCCCGGCCAGGCAATCCCAGGCGTTCATATGAATTTCGGCGTAGCCGTCGGTACGCCCTTCGGCTACCCAGGCCAGCGCCAGCGCGCCGGAACCGCCGCGGCGCACGCTGGCGCCGAGATTAAGAATTGCCGCCATGACGTCCAGGTAGTGGCGCTGACTGTGGCGTGAAGACCAGCCCAACTCCACAGAGGCTAGCTGTGTGTCGGTAATGGCGTTACAGCGCAGCGGTCGGTCGTTTTTCAGCGCGTAATGACCGCGGCGAGCCAGGTAGAGCTCCTGGCTTACCGGGTTATAAATAGCGCCCAGCTCGGTGACGCCGTGGCGAACCCAGGCGATGCACACGCAAAAATGGGCAATACCGCGGGCAAAGTTGGCGGTGCCGTCGATCGGGTCCACCACCCACAAACTCTCCGCGCTGGCGGGCTGACTGGCGGTCTCTTCGCCGAGGATCAAATCCTGAGGGAAGGTTTCGTTAATCGCGCCTGAAATCAGTCCTTCAACGAAGGTATCCGCCTCGGTCAGGATATCCTGATGACCTTTCAGTTCATACTCGCCCGCTTTGCGGGTCTGAAAGAAGCGCAGGGCGGTATCCCCGGCTTCGACGATAATGCGTTTGAGTGTCGTTTCACGCTGTTCAATATCAATAGTGGTCAAGGTGTGCTGCCCGTTTTAAATGAATGATGTACTGTCCCGTTATGGAGTCTGAACGTTATTTCTTGTAGTTCAGACTCCAGAGATCTTGCCAGTCCTGGCGGCTATCCCAGTCTTCTTGCACCGTGGCAGTCAGGTACTCCATCAGTTCGCCGCGATATTTTTCAATGCCGGATGCCTCATCGCCCGGCAGTTTTACCTGCTGGTTGGTGGACATTTTGCCGTCTACGCCTTGAGGCGCGATACCTTCGGCGCTCAGCAGATAGTGGATAAACAGCTTCGCGGTATTCGGGCTTTTGCTGCCGGTGGCAACCACGCCGAGGCTAGGGTAGTTCCAGCCGATAAACGGCTTCAGGCCGTTGCACAGGCCCAGCTTCATCCCCTGTTTGTTGTCGCGGAATTTGGCGGTGGACACCAGGCCGACAAAGTCGGTTTTACTGTCCGGCGCGCCGATGGCGGAAGCGGCATCGTTATCGGAATGAGTCAGCAGTACGCCGTTGCTCGCCAGCGCTTTGACAAAGGCCGCCGTGGCGGATTTTTCATCGGTTTGTAGCGGCTTGCCGAATTCCTGCTGATAGGCATCGCGCACTTGCTGGTCGTAGTGGGTTTCCATCTGGCTGAACCAGTCGGTGTAGGCCGGTTTGCTGGTAGGATCCTGCATTGCCACGCGCCCGCGCCATTTAGGTTCCGTCAGTTGCCAGAGATTATTCACCGGGCAGGTGGCGTGATGTTCGGTATTATAGGCGAACACGTTCGGGGCCAGTACGACGGTCAGCGGGTTTTGATAACGGGCGGCAATGCTGCCTTTGAGATCGTCCGGCACCCAGCTTTGCACATAGCCTTTATTCAGCAACTGGACCATTCCCGCAGGAGCATCCTCAACGATGGCGACATCGGTCCGCACATTTTTTGCCAGCGCTTCCCGGCTCATAATTTCAATAATCTGCGGGGCATCGGCCTTCACGCCGCTGGCCTTCAGCCCATATTTCTCGCTGAAGGCCTTCGCCTGCTGTACGATCTTACCGGTGGAGGCGTAAACCGTAATCGGCTGCTCCTGTTTTGCTGCGGCGATCAGCGCCTGGAGATCGAAGGTTTCAGCCTGGGCCAGAGGGCTGCTTAGCAGCGCGACGGCAATCGAGATGGCGGTCAGATTATGCTTCATGGTCGTTCCTCAAAAGTCAGTATGCGGTTAATTCACAGAGAAATTGTGACGTAGCCCGTTGCTATTAAAAAAATGCAAGGAGGCGGTCGGGAGCTGACAGTGCACCTGCTGGCGAACCTGCCAGCGCGGCCGCAACTGCGTGGAATGGAACAGACGATCCTGTCCGGCAATCAGTTCAATCACCCAACTTCCGCCGGTCGGCATAATGTTATCGATCATCATCGGGATACCATTGTTGCCCGGTTCCTGACTGAGAACGATCTCTTCCGGACGAATGCCGCAGTGCCGGGTCTGTTCGTGCAGGGTAAAGCGCTGCTGCAGATGCTGCGCCAGCCCGCTGGATGGCTGATGAAGCGGGATCATATTCAGGCGTGGCGTACCGATAAACTCGGCCACAAAGCGGTTCGCCGGGGTTGCGTAAATCTCATCCGGCGTACCGACCTGCTGCATATGTCCGGCGCTCATGACTGCAATGGTGGTCGCCAGGGTCATGGCTTCCCACTGATCGTGGCTGACAAACACAATGGTGGTGCCAAAGGTTTCATGCAGACGGCGCAGCTCGGCGCGCATTTCCAGGCGTAACGCGGCGTCCAGATTGGAGAGCGGTTCGTCCAGCAGCAGTACGCCGGGATTCACCGCCAGCATGCGGGCGAGAGCAACGCGCTGCTGCTGGCCTCCGGAGAGCTGTGCCGGATAGCGTTTGGCGTAATCGGCAATGCGTAATTTTTCCATCACGTCCTGACAGCGGGCGATGCGCTCTTTGGCGGCGATTTTCTGTAAACGCAGGCCAAAATCAACGTTTTGCTCCACGGTCATGTGCGGCCAGAGCGCATAGCTCTGAAAGACCAGGCCGATCCCGCGTTTTTCCGGCGGAACGTAGATACCGCGGGCTATCGAGTCAACGAGCTTATCGCCAATACCAATCTCCCCGCTACTGGCGTGCTCGATCCCGGCGATCATGCGCAGAATCGTGGTTTTGCCGCAGCCGGATGGTCCCAGCAGGCACATAAACTCGCCGTCTTGTACCGTCAGGTTGATATTGTTTACCGCCGGGGCATCGCTGCCCGGATAGGTTTTCGTCAGATTAGTTAAATGAATCGTCGGCATTTTATTTCTCCAGACCCTCTGCAAGACCGGTACCGGTGATCTTCTGGATCATCAATGTGCCAGCCCATGAAATCAGTGCGATCATCAGCACCACGGCATTGGCCGCCTGCTGGTAGTTGTAGTCAATCAGGCGCAGGGACCAGGTGGTCAGGACATCCGTTGCGGGGGTCGCGAGGATGACGAAGAGGCTGACGCCCTTGATGCCTGAGATAAACGGCAGCAGTATCCCGGTTGCCAGCGGTGCGGCCTGAATGGGGATAACGATGCGGTGAATACGCGTGAACCATCCGGCGCCGGCAATGCGCGCGGCTTCCTCGGCTTCCTTACCTAGCTGGGTCATCGCGGCAATACCGGAGCGGCTGGCATACGGCATTTTTTCTGCAATCAGCGCCAGTACCAGCAGCAGCGGCGTGCCGTACAGCGCCGGAACCGGCCCGCGGGCTACCGCGAACAGCGACAGAAACGCGGTGGCAAAGGCGATGCCCGGAACAAGATAGGGCAGAAAGGTCAACTGACGCAGGAAGGAAGAGACCCAGCGGAAGTGGCAGCGCATCACCGCGTAACCAACCAACAGGCCGAGGATGCCGCAGACGATGGACGCTGAGCCGACGATCAGTAGCGTATTCCATACCGTGTGCCAGAACTCCGCCGTGAGCAGAATGCCGTTGCGCAAGGCCACCGTGTCGAGGTCATGGCCAATCCAATAGGCAAGAGTGAAGTTCTCGGCGGTGAAGCGGCCGGGCAGCGTCATTATCGTCGACAGGAACAGGGTCAGTAGCGGAATCGCCACGCCCAGCAGGACGAACAGCAGCGGCAGCGCGGCGGCGGCGATGCGCCAGTGCCCCAGGTTGCGGCGGCGCTCCATCGTGCCCTTGCCGCCCACCGTGACGAAACGACGGGCCTCGCGTAGCATTTTCATATCCAGCATCAGGGTCAGCATTCCCATCAGCATAATCACCGTGGCAATCACCGCCGCCACGCCGGACTGGCGCGTGCCAATCGCCCGGTACAGCCCGGTAGAAAGCGTATCGAAATGTACTGGCAGCCCGAGAATATAAGGCAGGGCGAACTCGCCGATACAGTCGGCGAAGATCAGCAGGGCGGCGGAGAGCAACGCCGGACGAACCAGCGGGATAATGATTTTAAAGGCGATAACGTTACGCGATGCGCCAAGCACCTGGGCGCACTCTTCCATCTGGCTGTCCATGCGCTTCAGAGCGTTGCCGACGATCAGGATAACCAGCGGCGTGTAGTGCAGAATCATAATGACGACAATCGGGAAGTAACCATAGGCCATCCAGTCCGGCGTCTGTACGTCCATCGCTTCCAGCCATCCCGGCTGTCCCCCGATGGCGTGGTTTTTGAAAATGGTGCTCCACGCCAGCGCGAAGGTCCAGGAAGGCAGCATAAACGGCACGATCAGCAGGGTAGAGAACCCTTTTCTGCCGGCGATATTGGTACGGTTGATGAGCCAGGCTAGAGCGATGCCGATGATCAGCGCGCCGGTCACGGTACTCAGGGCGATGGCCAGGGTGTTTAGCAGCGGCGTCCAGAGTAGCAGATCGGACATGCGTGAAGTCAGCGTGCGCAACAGGTACCAGGTGGTAAACGTGCCTTCCGTTGTACCAGTACGGCCCTCGTCGCCGCTTTGCACCAGAACCGCGTTCAGCAGCACTGAAATGACGGGCGCCAGGATTATCCAACTGAACAGAATCAGCAGCAGCACGCCCAGCAGATTGGCGGGTTCCTGGCTGACGAGCGACAGTTTGTGGCGGAATTGAGGCCATGCGGTATGGCGGCGAACTTCGGGTTGGTAAGCCACGGGTTTATCCCTTGCAGTGAAAGACAGTGCGGAATATATCGGCGCAATGTTACAGCTTTGCGAACTTCTTGCACGTATGTGCAAATATTTTCGAATTTATATATTATCCCCCCGAACGAGACGGGGGGATTGAGTGTTTCAGCCATTTTTCCGTGCCATCAGCGGAATTTACGGCTGTCGGCAAAAGGCGGGGACATGCATTTTCCAGGTGAATGGTACGTTACTGGAATACGGCTAAATCCTTGCCATCATCGACCAGATTTTTCTCTGCCAACTGGATAAACTTATTCAGCGGGCACAGCTCGCCAATAGCGGTTTCATGGCATTCAGGTGATTTAAATTCGGCCACCGGCAGCGGGTTTTGTTCGTTTAATGGTGAAAGCTGACGCCACTGATCTAATGTTCTGGCGCTAAAGGTCAGGTGAACCATTTTTTCTCCGGTCTGTTTATCCAGGTAACGTTCCATAATCAGACTGCCGCCTGGTGGAATATCGTTATGGGGATAAACCGGTAGCTGCCAGTTAAATCCAAGCATGGTTTGAATCTGTGAAATATTACTGTCGTGACCGACCAGAATAATCAGCGGGCGTTTTAGTACGGTGCTTTTTGAACCCTTGTCATTATCGGATAATGCCCCAATCAACTGACGCATTAACAGCGAACCACCGTGGCTGGCATATTCCATTGTGTTGCTAACCAGATTATATTTTTCCGCATGTAGCGCCATTAAATTAGTCACTTCTTGCGCATTTTTTGCATGCCCGAATGCCACCTGAGATAGCGGTAGATTTTCGCTATATTGCAGACGAATAGTTTCGCCAATCGAAGAACCTTTTGATACCGGACCGCTTAATTTCGCTTTGCCTTTTTCATTTATTTTAACCTCCCACTCTTTATCCAAAAATTCACAGCTTTTGCCATCGTCAGCGCACACCGCGCGACGTAAATCCGCCACCGCTTTTGCATGAGTTTTTTGCGCCTGCTCCGAAGAACCGGTTCTTTCTCTCACCTGCTGATACACGAGTTGCTCATTCGGTTTGGCAATGCCCATTTCAATCGTATCAAATAATGGGTCGTACTTATTTCCCGAGACGTGAGTGACCATTCCGCAGCCGGGGAACATTCCGTCAAGTAGTGCAGCGCCAGTTGCTTTCGTACGCTGATCGGGTGCCGCCCAGAGCCATACTTTTCCCGATTCCTGGCAGATTGCGCCAGCGCCGATCGGCAGGCCGTGAGCTCGCCATTCAGCCAACTGATACGCGCCTTGCGTCAACATTCCCGCGTAGCCGTGGCCGGTTAAAAAACCGTCCGGTACGTTCCATTCAGGCCATTTCTTCCCGGTGGCTTCTTCCAGGCTGGCGGTATTCGTTTGCGGGCGAACGCCGTGACGGCTAAGCATCACCACCTTTTCCAGCGTGTAGCGATCGCTATCGGTTGATGCTGCGTAGGAAGTGGGAATCAGGTTGAAGGTCATGCTAGCCAGCAGCAAATTTAAGGTCAGTAACTTTTTCATTTTAGCTCCTGGTGGTGATTAAAACGCGTAGGTCATGCCGAGGATATATTCCGTCTGCCGTTCGGAGGCGTTTTTCGATACGGCCTCGTTTTTTGCTCCAATATAAGGCGAGAAATGTTTGGTGAGTTTATAGCCTACCTCCACTTCATGCTCGGTGTTATAGCGTTTTTTATTATATAAATTCTCATTACCATGATACCAGGTGAGCGTATAGCTAAATTCTAATTTATCTATTTTTTGCGATATCTTCCCTTCAACCCGATCAACGCGCTTAGTCGGTTTTTCATCCCGGTCGCTTATTTCCTTACGGTAGCGAAGAGAAATTTTTGTTTTATCAAACAGGCGATACTTAAATTTAATCGATGGCTTGTATTTTTTCTCATCGTCTTTAATGGTGAAAGACATTCCCGGTTCGATGCTGAACCGATCGGTAATGTCCTGGTTATAATTAATTTTAAACTCTTTTTCGCTAAGCTTTCTTTGGTCGAAGAAGTTACCTGCATTACCATTAGCTTGCTCAACAGGATGAAATTTAACTTTTGTACCAATGCCGATGCCTGATTCAAAATCATGAGATATTTCAATTTCATCCGTATGCTCTTTGGAGATATCCTCATATTTATGTTCGTAATTTAACTCCAGGGCGAAAGCGGAGTGTGATGTTAAAACAAAGCCTGCACTTGCCATAACGGGTAATATAAGTTTCTTCAACATGATGTTTCTTTTTTTAGTTAACTAGGGAAGCCAGAAATTTACGGAGGATATGTTTCATTTAAGTTTCATTTTTAATTAACTTTCATGAATGTGGTGTTTTGCCTAAAAATGCGTGGTATTTTGAATATAGGGAATTAGATGATGATTTTTTTTACGTGTTTCCTGGTGGTGAAATATATTGCACACCGTGGTTCTGAATACAGCCAGCGAGATATTTTTGATCCTACCCACGTAATGTGGACACAGCCCTAAGCGAGGTTCTGGTTTTCAAACTGTTCCGGGCTGAGACCGCCGCATGCACTGTGGCGACGCCAGCGATTGTAATCGCACTCGATATAATTAAACACCACCGTTCGCATTATTTCCCGACTGGCAAAGCACTCACCGTGGATATATTCCACTTTCAGTGAGTGGAAAAAGCTTTCCGCACAGGCATTGTCGTAACAACATCCCTTTGCGCTCATACTCCCTCGCAGATTATGGCTTTTCAGCATGGACTGATAGTCTGCTGAACAGTACTGGCCGCCGCGATCGGTGTGAACAATGACGTTTTGAGGCCGTTTTCGTCGCCACAGTGCCATGTGCAGGGCATTACAGGCCAGAGCCGCCGTCATTCTTGATGACATCGATCAGCCGACAACGGCACGCGACCACAGATCAATGACCACGGTCAGATACAGCCAGCCTTCATCTGTACGTAAGTAAGTGATATCTCCTGCCCATTTTTGATTCGGGCCGCTGGCGATAAAGTCTCGCTTCAGCAAATTTTCAGACACAGGCAGGCCGTGCTCCCGGTAGCTGACTGGGCTGAACTTCCGGGCGGTTTTTGCCCGCAGCCCCTGACGGCGCAGACAAGCCGGAACTGCTGACGCAAGTTGACCTGATGACGGCGACATCGCCAGACATACTAGCCACTGCGGGCGACCCGTAATACCCGACACATGGCTTTAATACTGAACGCTGCCCGATGTTTTTCGATAAAGACAGACTTCATTTCAGGCGCTTTGCAAAGTATGTCGCGGCCTTTTGGAGAATGGCCACCTCCTCGTCCCTTTTCGCTAGTTGGCGCTTAAGGCGGGCATTTTCTGCGGCCAGTTCGCTTTCGCGCTCTGAAGATGTTATTTGCTGCTGCTGTTTACTGCGCCATGCATAAAGTTGTGATTCATACAGGCTGAGTTCGCGAGCAGCGGCAGCGACGCCGATACGCTCAGCCAATTTCAGGGCTTCATGGCGAAACGCCGGTGAATGCTGTTTACGGGGCTTCTTGCTGATTGGTGCGGATTTTGTCATGTGAGTCACCTCTGGTAGAGAGTTTACTCACTTAGTCGCGTGTCCACTATTGGCGGGTAAGATCACTGCTTCACCCTCATGATAATTTCATGATAACCCAGCTTCTCTATCTTTTTGATGGGAGCTAGCAGATCGCCTGTATCCAGTTCAGCAATGTCCTTGTTACCGATGTCGGGGAACAGTGAATCGCTATTGGTTTGTTAGACACCTCAGAGTCATTTAAAATGACTTAAAAA